>NZ_RZTJ01000036.1:0-26421 GCF_003997065.1 Mesorhizobium sp. M6A.T.Ce.TU.016.01.1.1
CTCCCCTACTCCCCTACTCCCCTACTCTTGAGCGCCTTGTACACGGCAATGCCGGCGGCGAGGTCTTCAAGGGCCGCGCCGACCGATTTGAACAGCGTGATCTCACCGGGGCTCTGCCGGCCCTTCTTCTGGCCGCGCGCCAGTTCATGCAGATCGGCGACGATGGCTTGCGCCTTCAGCACGCCCGAGGCCAGCGGCTGGACGATGTCGCCTGCTTCCTTGGTGGCGCCGGCCCGGGTATCGACATAGACGCGGGCACGCGCAATCGCATCGTCGTCGCTCTCGCGCATATCAGGCGTGAAGCCGCCGACCAGATCGATATGGGTTCCCGGCTTCAACAGCGCGCCCTTGATCAGCGGCGTGGTCGTGATCGTCGCCGACGAAATGATGTCGGCCAGGCCGAGTTCGGCGTCGAGATCGCTTGCTGCGGCGGCGGCAAAACCCTCGGCGCGCAATTTCGCCGCGACCTTTTCGGCATTGGCCGGCGTGCGGTTCCAGATGCGGATCGTCGTGATCGGCCGCACCGCCGAATGCGCCTTGGCGAGGAACGGCGACAGCGCGCCGGCGCCGACCACCAGCAGCCGTGAAGCGTCCTCGCAGGCCAGATAGGAGGCGGCCAGCGCCGAGGCGCAGGCCGTGCGCCACTGCGTCAGCCGCTGGCCGTCAATCATGGCTTCGGGCTCGCCCGTCGCGCCGTCGAGCAAGAGGTAAAGCCCCATCACCGCCGGTTTGCCTACGGCGTTGTTGTCGGGCGACACCGTGACGATCTTGACGCCGATATGGCCGCCTGCCGAAGTGCCGGCCGCATTGAAGTCGGTCCAGGCCGGCATCAACAGAAGGGTCGAAGCCGCGCCGTCGGGCCGTTCGACCGTATGATGATGCCTGACCGGTTGCACCGCGCCATCGCGAAAGGCCGCGCGCAGCGTCTCGACCAGTCCGGGAAACGTCAGTGCATGATCGACCTCGGCCGCCGAAATGGTCAGCATGGGGAAACTCCGTAGAGAGAAATGCGCCTCGGCATGATCTCGAAAATCGGAACCGATTTTTCGGAAACGATCATGCGTAAATCAAAATGGTACAGCGCCCTTTGCGCGTCCAAAAAAGACGCGGCGCTTCATTGGCTCAGCTCGTCGGCTTCGGCAAGGCCGGGCCCTGTGGTGCAGCCGGTGCGCGGCTGACCGCCTGGCGCAGGTTCTCGGCTTCGACGCCGCGCTGGCGCGCCAGCTTGCGATAGCGGCCCTGCTTGACCCAGGTCGCCAGGCTGCCGACGACCATGCCGATGGCGAGAGCCAGGAACAGGAAGATGAAAAGCGGCAGCGTCATCGTCAGCGCCGGATTGCCGGGATTGAACGGGTCCAGGGTGAAGGCAACCGGATCGCGGTTGGCGACGGCCAGCGCAATCAGGATGACGGCCAGCGGCACGAAGACCACGATGAGCATGAAGCGATTGAACATGGAATTTCCTGTCGAAGGCGGGTTCTACCGAGGGCCGGGCCCTACTGAAAAGGCCGGCGCGTGACCCGCGCGGCGCCTATTTGCCGCTGTTCAGCCTTTCACGCAATTCCTTGCCGGTCTTGAAGAACGGCACCCATTTCTCCTCGACCTCGACGGATTCGCCGGTCCGCGGATTGCGGCCGGTGCGGGCGGGGCGGTTTTTCACCGAGAAAGCGCCGAAACCGCGCAGCTCGACCCGGTTGCCTTCGGCAAGCGCGTCGGTGATCTCGTCGAAAATCGCGCCGACAATGTTTTCGACGTCGCGCAGAAAAAGGTGCGGGTTGCGTGTGGCGATGATCTGCACAAGTTCGGATTTGATCATGAGAAGGCTCCCCGTGAAAACACTGTGGTCAAAATTATGAGGATGATTTTATTTGCTTTTTCACTCGTCTCAAGGGTGCCAGACGGAAACGAGACCGTCAAGAAACAAGCGGTCGGCACCAAGTTCGTGGATGATGTCGCCGCCATAGTCGGGCAGGCCGAGCGCACTGCCGATAGTTCGCGCCATCGCCTTGGAGAACAGGAAGCCGCCGCTTTCGGTATCCTTCCACTCCACCACCTTGAGCTTGGCATCGACGCCCTTGGTTGCGAGCCAGTCGATCGCTTCGGTCTCGCCGCCGACCGCGTCGATCAATTTATTGGCAAGAGCCTGCCGGCCGGTGAAGATCGAGCCGTCGGCCAGCGCCAGCGCCTCCGGCTTGGTCATGTTGCGGCGTTCGGCGACGATGCCGACGAACCAGTCGTAGCTGTCCAGGATGAGCTTGCGGACCATTGTGCGCTCGTCGTCATTGGTCGGCTTGAAGGGCGATGGCGAGGCTTTCAACGGCGACGATTTCACTTCCTCGAGCTTGATGCCGAGCTTGTCCATAAGGCCGCTGACGTCCGGATACTGGATCAGCACGCCGATCGAGCCGACGATCGACGATTTGCGCGCGACGATATGATCGGCTCCGGTGGCGATCATATAGCCCGCCGATGCGGCCAGCGTGCCGACTTCGGCCACGACCGGCTTCTCGGCGGCCAGCTTGCGCACTTCCTCGTAAATCGATTCGCCCCCGACGGTGGTGCCGCCCGGTGAATCGATCGACAGGATCACAGCTTTCACCCTCGATGATTGACGGATGTCATCCAGCCGTTTGATCAGGTCTTCGTCTTCGGTGATGGTGCCCTCGATCTTGACCTTGGCGATATGGTCGACCGCCGTGCCGGTGAAGTCGTCACCGTAGATCCAGGTCGAAAGGGCAATCAGCCCGGCCGCTGCGACAACAAGCGCTGTGACGCGCCAGAATGTCAGCTTGCGGCGCAAGCGGCGGCGGTCGATCAGGTCGTCGGCTCTCAGTGCCATGGTCAGCCTCATAGTCGGTGGGAGCAGATGCTTTTAAAGCAACCATCCGCGCCCGGCTACCGATTCCTGACGAACTCGCGCCAAAGACAGGGTGTCGACGTTCGCGAGCCGGCGTTTCAAGTGACATCAAGACCAATCCACAGGCCCTAACGCTGTCCCGCTGTATCTGGTATGACGTGCAAGTTGTGGCGGTTTCATTTTCGTTTGTGCCACAGCAACCGTCACACTTTTGCGGTTTTCCTCCGCTTGTGCTTGCTTGAGGGCGCCGGCATCCCACCTATAGGGTGCTTGGCGGCAGGGGTTTAAAAGAAAGCAGTTATGTTAGCGCGACCGATCGAACCGACCAACACCGAGACGGAGTTGGCCCCCCCGAACGTAGGCCCGACGCGGGTCGACGCCTTCGGCATTGCCCAGCGCCATTCGCGCCGCGTGCGTATCTTGAAGCTGGCGGTGCCGCTGGTCGCTGCCGTGATCGCGGTCGCCTTCCCGGTCTATTCGTATCTCGCGGCGCCTGTCTCGATCCAGGTCCAGGCCGACGGCAGCGCCTTCGCCGATGGCAAGCTGGTGATGGCCAACCCCAAGCTCAACGGGTTCACCAAGCAGAAACTGCCCTATTCCATGACCGCCTTGCGCGCCATACAGGACGTGAGCAAGCAAGGCATCATCGATCTGGAGGGCATCGACGCCAAGCTGCCGATCTCGGCCGACAATGTGGCGGCCGTCAATGCCTCGCGCGGCACCTACAATCGCGATGGCAACACGATGAGCCTGACCAGCGATGTCACCATAACCACCACCGACGGCTTGGAGGCAAAGTTCAAATCGGTCTTTCTCGACATGGGCAAAGGCACTATGAAGACGAGTGATCCGGTCGACGTCAGCCGTGGCGGGTCGCGGATTACCGCAGATTCGATGTCGATCCAGGACAACGGCAAGATCGTGGTTTTCGAGAACAGAGTGCGTGTCAACATCGATCCCGCCAGCTTGAAGGCGGCAGAGGCAATGAGCGGAGCATCCAATGCGGTTCAGTAGTTCGGCACGGCTTGTGGCCGCGGCTTCGGCGTTGCCGGCCCTAGCGCTGGTTTTGGGGCTGGGCTTGGGGATGACGCCGGCTCTGGCGCAGTCCAAGGCCACCAGCCAGCTGTCGGGCCTCAAACTGTCCGGCGACAAGCCCATCCAGATCGAAAGCGACAAGCTCGAGGTTCGCCAGGCGGATAGCGTCGCCGTGTTTACAGGCAATGTAAGCGTCGTCCAGGGTCCGACCGTGCTCAAGGCCGGCAAGATGACGGTCTATTACGTCAAGGATGCCGGCGCTGCCGCCAAGGGCACGGAGGCCGCCGGTGCCGCGATGACCGGCTCGGCCAACATCGACCGCCTGGAGGTCGCCAACAAGGTCTATATCAAATCGGATGACCAAGTCGCCACCGGCGACCGCGGCACTTTCGACATGAAGACGGAAGTGCTGGTGCTTTCAGGCAGCAAGGTCGTGCTTTCGCAAGGCGACAATGTGCTGGTCGGCTGCAAGCTCACCGTGCAGATGAAGAGCGGCCTGGCCCAGGTCGACGCCTGCGGGGGCCGCGTCATGATGTCGATCACGCCGCCGAAGTCGGGAGCGGCGAAGCCCTGATGGCCGACGTAGCATCGCTGATGGCGCGTCTCTCAGGACGCGCCGCCGGCAAACTTGCGGCGCCGGCCACGGTCACTGTCGACACGGTAAAGTTCAAGGGAACCTTGATCGCGAAGGGCCTGACCAAGAGCTACAAGGGCCGCAAAGTCGTCAGCGGCGTGACGATCGGCGTGCGCGCCGGTGAGGCGGTCGGGTTGCTCGGCCCCAACGGCGCCGGCAAGACGACCTGCTTCTACATGGTCACCGGCCTGGTGCCGGTCGACGAAGGCACGATCGAAATCGACGGCTTCGATGTCACCTCGATGCCGATGTACCGCCGTGCCCGCCTCGGCATCGGCTACCTTCCGCAGGAAGCGTCGATCTTTCGCGGCCTGACCGTCGAGCAAAACATCCGTGCCGTGCTCGAAGTGGTCGAAAAGAGCCGCAAGGAGCGCGAACGCAGTCTCGACGAATTGCTCGAGGAGTTTCACATCAGCCATCTGCGCAAGGCCCCGTCGCTGTCGCTTTCCGGCGGCGAGCGGCGGCGCCTAGAAATCGCGCGCGCACTGGCGACCCGACCCGCATACATGTTGCTCGACGAACCTTTCGCCGGCATCGATCCGATCGCCGTCGCCGATATCCAGCAACTCGTGCGCCATCTGACGGCGCGGGGCATCGGCGTGCTCATCACCGATCACAATGTCCGCGAGACGCTCGGCCTGATCGACCGCGCCTACATTATCCATGCCGGCCAGGTGTTGACCCACGGTCGGGCCGACGAAGTTGTCGCAAACCCGGATGTGCGGCGGCTTTATCTCGGTGAGGGATTTACACTCTAAGCGTGAATATTTCTGTCCAAACGCGTTTTTTGACGCGAGACAGGCCTTTTTCTCCGATTTCTCGTCCGAATAACGCGACGATAGGCGAGTTTTGATCGCCATCGCCTTGACAAGCAAAAGCCGGGCCAGTTTCTATGCCCAACTCCTTCCGGCAGTCCGGATGCGTAGACAGGGCGTTTGAAACCGAACCATGGCGTTGGCGGCAAAACTACAGCTTCGACAGTCCCAGTCGCTGGTGATGACGCCGCAACTCATGCAGTCGATACGGCTGCTGCAGTTCACCCACATCGAGCTGGAACGCTTCATCGACGACGAGATCGAGCGCAATCCTCTGCTCGAGCGCGCCGAGCCGCAGGACGATGCCGTAAGTGACCAGGCGCAGAAGATCGACGTCGCGCCGGAAACGGCCCCCGGCGGCGACTGGTTCGAGACGGAAACGGCGTGGAGTGCCGAGGCGATCTCGGAAAAGCTCGATACTTCGCTGGAAAACCTGTTTCCCGATGACCCCGGCACCAGCGAGCGGCTCGGTCCCGACCTGACGGCCCAATGGAAGTCGGCCTCCGGCAATGGTTCCGCGTCCTCGTCCGACGGCTTCGACGTCGCAGACATGGCGGCCGCCGCCATCACGCTGCGCGAGCATGTCGGCGAACAGGTCGCGCTTGCCTTCGCTGACCCGGCAGCACGACTGATCGCCAGCGAACTGGCCGATGGCCTCGACGAGGCCGGCTATATGCGCGCCGACATGGCCGAGATCGCCGCCCGTCTCGGCACCGACAAAACAGCAGTGACGAATGCGCTCGCTGTCTGCCAAACGTTCGAGCCGGCCGGCATCTTTGCCCGCGACCTCGCCGAATGCCTGTCGCTGCAGCTCGCCGTGCGCGACCGGCTCGACCCGGCGATGAAGGCTTTGATTGCCAATCTCGAACTCCTGGCGCGGCGCGATTTCCAGACCCTGAAACGGATTTGTGGGGTCGACGAGGAGGATCTGCTCGACATGCTGGCCGAGATACGTGCGCTCGATCCGCGCCCAGGGATGGCGTTTTCGGGCGGCGCCAGCGACGCGATCGTCGCCGATGTCGAAGTGCGGGCGGCCAATGACGGGAGCTGGGTGATCGAACTCAACTCTGAAACGCTGCCGCGCGTGCTGGTCGACCATATCTATTTCGCCCAAGTTTCACCGCATGCGAAGAACCAGACGGAAAAGGATTTCCTGGCGGAATGCCTGCAGAATGCCAACTGGCTGACGCGTAGCCTCGACCAGCGGGCGAAGACCATCCTCAAGGTCGCCTCGGAAATCGTGCGCCAGCAAGACGCTTTCCTCGTCCATGGCGTGCGTCACCTGAAGCCGCTCAACCTGCGCACGGTGGCCGATGCCATCGGCATGCACGAATCGACCGTCAGCCGGGTCACCGCCAACAAATACATGCTGACGCCGCGCGGCGTGTTCGAACTGCGCTATTTCTTCACCGCCTCGATCGCTTCGTCGGGTGGCGGCGACGCGCATTCGTCGGAGGCGGTGCGCGACCGCATCAAGCAGTTGATCGACGAGGAGAAAACCGTCGACGTGCTTTCCGACGACGCGATTGTGGATATGTTGCGGGAAAGCGGCGTCGATATCGCCAGGCGCACGGTCGCCAAGTATCGGGAGGGCATGAATATTCCCTCGTCGGTGCAGAGGCGGCGTGAAAAACGCGCCTTGGCCAGCGCCGGGCGGTGATCTCCGACGGAATTTCCACAGCTTTTGCGCTTCATTGACAAGCCGCAACGAAGTGGCTAGAAGCCCGCCCGCATGAGACGGGCTACTGCCCGCATGTGGATGGTCCGTCACGACGTTGGCCACGGGACGGTCAAAGAAGGCGGCTTGTGATCAACCGGAAAGTTCGGATTTAAAATCGGCGCAAGTGACGCCGCAAAGCTTGTGCGCACAGATCACGGGTATAAACTCGGGACAGTTTGAAGCCTGAGCAAGGAAGGTCAGTTTTCAGATGACACTGCGCATATCAGGAAAACACATGGATATCGGCGATGCGTTCCGTACGCGCATCAACGACCGTGTCGGGGAAGTGATCGGGAAATATTTCGATCGGGGCTTTTCAGGTCAAATCGTAGTCGTCAAATCGGGGTCGCGCTACACGGCCGATTGCATGATCCGGCTGGATTCCGGCGCTTCGCTGCAGGCGACCGGTGAAGCCCAGGACCCGACGCTCGCTTTCGAGGCCTCGGCGGATCGCCTTGAAACCCGCCTTCGGCGCTACAAGCGTCGGCTGAAGTCACATAATTTAGGCAATGCCAATGGCGAGCTCACCGACATCGCCTATACGGTGATGGCGCCGCTTGCCGACGACGATGAGGAAATACCGGAGAATTTCGCGCCAGCCATCGTTGCCGAATCAACCATGACGCTGCGGACCATGTCGGTGGCGTCAGCCGTGATCGAGCTCGACACCAAGGACACCCCGGTCCTCGTCTTTCGCAATGCCGGAAACGAGCATCTCAATATCGTCTATCGTCGGCCGGATGGAAATATCGGCTGGATCGACCCATCTACGACCAAAGTCGCGCAGGGATGACGACCCAGGGTCGCACAGAGATGACGACCCAGGATCGCACAGAGATGACGGCCAAGGCGCACTGGGATAGGGAACCAGCCGCACGCGAGAGTGAGGACTGGCGACGGCAGGCGAACAAGGGATTTCAAGTATGGATCTGAGCGATCTTATCAACGTTCCGGCGATTTTGCCGGCGTTGAAGGCGAACTCCAAGAAGCAACTGCTGCAAATGCTGTCCGAAAGGGCGGCGGCGATTTCCGGCATTCCGGAACGGGAGGTGTTCGACACCATCCTGCAGCGTGAACGGCTGGGCTCGACCGGTGTCGGCAACGGCATCGCGATTCCGCATGGCAAGCTGGCCGGGGTGAAGCGGATCGCCGGCGTTTTCGCACGGCTGGAGACGCCGGTCGATTTCGAGGCGCTGGACGACCAGCCGGTCGATCTGGTGTTTCTGCTTTTGGCGCCCGAAGGCGCCGGCGCCGATCACCTCAAGGCGCTGTCGCGTATCGCGCGGGTGCTGCGCGACGCCGACACCGTAGCCAAGATCAGGGGCACCCGCGACGCCGCAGCGATCCACGCGCTTTTATCGGATACACAGGCCTCGCACGCGGCCTGAGCTTTTTTTGATCAGATCCGTTGAAGGGCCGCCGTGGGCGGCCCTGTCCGTTCCAACCAGATCGCTGTGCCGTATTGTTAATTTAGTGGATGGCGACGGGGGTCAGGTCGTTTTCCAGGGCGCCGGCCAGCGCCCGGTCGCGAGCGTCCGAAAGCAGGATCGGCTGGCCATTGGCGGCAAACAGGGCCCACAGTTCCAGGCCGGGCGCGATTTCGCCGAGGCCCGGGAAACGGCCGCGCAGATCGTCGCTCGACACTTTCCTGAGATAGGCGACCGTGCCTTCGCCGAGATGGGCGAATTCGCCGCTGGTCATGATGAGATTTTCGTCAGTTCTGGTCATTAAGCCTCCTTGGCGCGAGGACGCCGCTCAAGGCCGCCTCGCATGAGAGCCATCGGTGAAGATCAGTCTTTCACCGATATGTTTATTTTCCGTACCAGCCGTTCGGACTCGGGCCGATCGAGATCGATCGACAAAAGGCCGTTCTTCAGCTCCGCCGCGATCACCCGCATGCCGTCGGCCAGCACGAAACAGCGCTGGAACTGGCGCGCGGCAATG
The DNA here is from genome assembly GCF_003997065.1 of Mesorhizobium sp. M6A.T.Ce.TU.016.01.1.1. Classification (NCBI taxonomy): domain Bacteria; kingdom Pseudomonadati; phylum Pseudomonadota; class Alphaproteobacteria; order Hyphomicrobiales; family Phyllobacteriaceae; genus Mesorhizobium; species Mesorhizobium sp. M6A.T.Ce.TU.016.01.1.1. The sequence continues at coordinate 9,006 of NZ_RZTJ01000036.1, forward strand.
CCGCGATGAAGAAATTCGCGCTCGGTATCGTCGTTCTGACGGCCGCGCACGACCAACTGGTTTTCCTCCGTGGTCACATCGAGATCGTTTTCAGCGAAACCGGCGACAGCGAGCGTGATACGCAGCCTTTCGGCCTTGCCGTCGGCACCGCTGAGGCGCTCGATGTTATAGGGAGGGTAGCTGTCACCTGACTTCGCCAGACGTTCCAGGGTCTTTTCCATGGCGTCGAAACCCAGAAGAAGCGGGCTGGAGAAAGGCGTCATTCGGCTCATGTTACACTGTCCTCTCAAGAGCGACATAAAGCGGAAAAACCCGGATGGCATTTTTCCCGATGGTCTTGATATGGTCCGCCCCGCGGTCAAGTTCAAGCCGTCGAAAGCCCCGCCCAAAAAGACTCCCCAAACAAGGAATTGAAATGCCCCAATCCCGCAAGATCATCATCGACACGGATCCCGGCCAGGATGACGCCGTCGCCATATTGCTGGCACTCGGCAGCGCCGAGCTGGAGATCGTCGGTATGACCGCCGTTGCCGGCAACGTGCCGCTGAGGCTCACCGAAAAGAATGCACGCAAGATCTGCGAACTGGCCGGCAGGCCTGACATCAAGGTCTATGCGGGCGCCATCCGGCCGCTGGCGCGCGAACTGGTCACCGCCGAGGAGGTGCATGGCGAGACCGGCCTCAACGGACCGCAATTGCCCGAGCCGACAATGAAGCTGCAGGACCAGTATGCGGTCGATTTCATCGTCGAGACGCTGATGAAGGAAGAGAGCGGCACGATCACGCTCTGCGCGCTCGGACCGCTCACCAACATCGCGCTGGCGCTGATCCGCGAGCCGAAGATCGCGCCGCGCATCAAGGAAATCGTGCTGATGGGCGGCGGCTTCTTCGAAGGCGGCAATGTCACCCCGACCGCCGAATTCAACATCTATGTCGACCCGCATGCCGCCGATGTCGTGTTCAAATCCGGCATCCCGATCGTCATGATGCCGCTCGACGTCACCCACAAGGCGTTGACCACGGCCAAGCGCACGCAAGCCTTCCGCAAGCTCGGCACGAGGGTCGGCACGGCCACTACGGAGATGCTGGAATTCTTCGAGCGCTTCGACGAGGAGAAATACGGCACCGATGGCGGCCCACTGCACGACCCCTGCGTCATCGCCTATCTGTTGAAGCCGGAACTGTTCGGGGGCCGCGACTGCAACGTCACCGTGGAGACCGCCTCGGAGCTTACCATGGGTATGACCGTGATCGACTGGTGGGGCGTGACCAAGCGGCCGAAGAACGCCATGGTGATGCGCGACATCGACCATGATGCGTTTTTCGCGCTGCTGCTGGAACGGCTGGGGCGGCTCTAGGGCCGCTCACTCATTGAGCAATTGGTATGTTTCGGTGCCGGTCTCGCGATGCTGTCGCTCGATCGAAACTTCCGAACCAATCATATGGGGCCTCCCAACCTCACCATCGACAAATACCGGTGCATCGCGGTCGTAGAGACGGATTTCATATCTAACGAAATCCCCGGCCGATCGAAAGTTTCGGATTTATAGGCGTCGTCCTAGTGCTTTGGACGACGCCTTTCACACGTTGGGTATCAACAATCGGGCTGTTCGGCCTTGTCAGAATCGGTATAGCGGCCATAAGAACGAGCGCGCAAAAGAAAGTGACGCCAACTATTTTGTCGCGAAACTCCTCTTGAAGTAGAAGCAGCCGATTTCTAAGAGAAAGCCTCGTTGGACCCATCCACTATATTTGGGTACAGTAAATGCCTTCTTCAATAGCATCTTTCTCCGAAAGGAAGGGTGGCGCTTACTTCGCCTTTGAAAACGCCAGCCACAGGCCGCTGCTCAACTTGTAAACCGGTAGGAGATCGAACCGTTGTCGCGCGTGACGCGTTCAATGCTGACGCGCGAGCCGATCAGGTGCGGACGATCGTCATCGATAAGAACCGGCGAACCGTTTTCGAGAAAAAGTACATAAACAGCGCCGCGTCCTTTGCCCCACTGAACACTTTTGATCGTAGCGTCGATCGGGTCAACCGACCGGATCGGGCTTGCGTCATTCGCCCATTTGTTCAGAGCCGACGGAACCATCACCGCGAACAAAGTGATGAGCAGGATTACGCCAAACGCGTTCCTTTTCAAATCCGCATAAGTCCACGGCATAGACATGAATCCCTCAGTGCAGATTCATGTGGTGGCACGAAGGCTGACTTTCAATCAGCCTTTTTGCTCCGGCGATATTACTGTTCGTGACGCCGGGCTCGCGGCTGTTACTTCGCCTTTGAAAATGCCAGCCACAGGCCGCCGCCGACCAGGAAGCTGCCGCTGATCCTCGACAGCAGCTTGACGCGGCCGGCCGAGAGCAGGCGTCCGGCACGACCGGCGGCCAGCGCGTAGGTCGAATCCGACACGGCGGCGAAGATCATGGCAGTGAGACCCATGACGCCGATCTGCAGCGCGTAATTGCCTTCAGGGGCGATGAACTGCGGAAAGAAGGCGCCGAAGAATACCAGCGTCTTGGGATTGCTGATCGCCACCAGCAGGCCCTGCAGGAAGAAGCCGCCGCGCGGTGTCTTGGCCGATCCGTCGGCGTTCAGCTTGCCCTTGGAGCGGAACATCTGCACGCCCATCCAGATCAGATAGGCGGCACCGATCAGCCTGACCCACTCGAACCAATGGCCCATGCCCGCGATCAGCGAAGTCAATCCGATGCCGACAATGGCGATCATGATGGCCAGCCCGGCCTGGGTGCCGGCGACGTTGGCGAGGCCGGCGCGGGAGCCGTGGCGGATGCTGTTGGCGATGATCAGCGTGACCGTCGGTCCAGGCACCAGGATAATGACGATGCAGGCAACGACATAGGTGGCGTAAAGTTCCAGCGACATGGTTTTCCTCGACAATATCCGGCTTGCGACGCGGCCGACCGTGATCAATGCATGACAGCAACGCCGGTGCAAGCCGGGAACATATGTCGTTGGCAGCCTTGACCTGGATTTAGGCCCCGGCCTGCCACGGCAGCGTCGTCTCATAGGCCGCTGCTGCTCTCAGCACGGCCATGTCGCCGCGCGGCCGCCCGATCAATTGCATGCCCATCGGCCTGCCTCTGGCATCGAAGCCCGCCGGTACGTTGACCGCAGGGCAGCCGCCCAGCGTGGCGAGCGCTGAAACCTGCATCCAGCGGTGATAGCTGTCCATGGCACGCCCGGCCACTTGTGTCGGCCAGTGGGTGGAGACTTCGAAGGGGAAGACCTGCGCGGTCGGCAGCGCAATGAGGTCGAAGCGGTCGAAGAGCGACAGCAGGGTTTTGTGCCACGACGAGCGCCTCACCGTGGCAGCGTGGATCTGCGGCGCCGTGAGGCGCAGCGCATGTTCCACCTCCCACACGGCCTCCGGCTTCAGAAGTCTGCGTTTCAGGGGATCGTCGTAATGCGCCTTGAGCGCACAACCGCCGCTCGCCTGGCGCAGCGTCACAAAGGCCTGCCATAGGGCTTCGAAGTCGAAATCCGGCACCAGCGCTTCGGTCTGAAAGGATATTTCGGCGAAGCGGCCGAGAGCGGCCTCGCAAAGATCAAGGATGCCGGGTTCAACCAGCAGATGGCCGCCAAGATCGCCGAACCAGGCGATGCGGCCGCCGGCCGCCGCCGTTTGCAGCCCTTCGAGGAACGAGCCGTGCTTGTGATGTGAGAGCGGCGCGCGAGGGTCGTAGCCGGCCTGCTCGTCTAGCAGCAGCGCCATGTCGCGCACGCTGCGGCCCATCGGCCCTTCGACGCCCATCTGTGCGTGAAAGACGTCGAGGTCCGGGCCCGCCGGGACCAGTCCTTGCGACGGGCGAAAGCCAAAGACATTGTTGTAAGCCGCCGGGTTGCGCAGCGAGCCGCCAAAGTCGCTGCCGTCGGCGACAGGCACCATGTCGAGCGCCAGCGCGACCGCCGCGCCGCCGCTCGAACCGCCGGCGGTCAAGGCCGGGTCGAAAGCGTTAAGCGTCGGGCCGAACACGGCGTTGTAGGTGTTGGAGCCAAGGCCGAATTCGGGAACGTTGGTCTTGCCGATGATGATGGCGCCGGCCTTGCGGACGCGTTCGACGAAGAAGTCATCCTCTTGCGGCACGAAATCGGCGAAGATCGGCGAGCCGAAGCTGGTCCTGAGGCCCTTGGTCTGTGCGAGATCCTTGATGGCAATCGGCAGGCCGAACAGGGGTCCGGTATGCCCTGCATGCGCCAGATGCGCGTCCGCCTGGTCGGCCTCGCGCAAGATGTCGGCACGGTCCCGCAGCGAGACGATGGCGTTGACCAGCGGGTTCACTGCTTCGATCCGGTCGAGGAATGCCGTCACCACCTCGCGCACGGACAGACGCCGGCGCCGGATCGCGGCGGCAAGGTCCACGGCGGACCGGCGGCAGATATCGCCGGCAGGCGGCGCGGCGTGTTTCGTGGCAGGACGCATGGCTCTCACCTAGCTGGCGGATTTTTGTAGCGCCGCGTCGACTTCCTTCGCCTGCGGGATCGACGGCTGGGCGCCGGGCTTCAGGCAAGCGAGCGAACCAGCGGCTGCAGCACGGGCGAGCGCCTGTTCGAGCAGCAGGCCGGACGACAGGCCGGCGGCGAAATAGCCGCAAAACGTGTCGCCGGCGCCGACCGTGTCGACCGGAGTGATCTTCAGCGCCGGAACCATCAGAAGATCGGCTGGCGTGGCAGCCAGAACGCCGTCACCGCCGAGCGTGACGACGATTGTGCGGCCGGTCTTCCCGGCGTAATCGCGCATCCGCGCCGGGCGATCGCGACCGCTCAGCGACAGCGCCTCGCCATAGAGATCGAATTCGGTTTCGTTGGCGACGACATAGTCGGCCTTGCCGAGGAAGGCGGTCGCCTCTGCACGGAAGGGTGCCGTGTTGAGCACGGTGATCGCGCCTGCCGCCCGTGCCGCGTCCAGTGCGGCATCGACGGTGTGCAGCGGGATCTCCTGCTGGAAGAGCACGACATCGCCCTTTTTCATGAAAGCCTTGGAAAGATCGCCCGTCACGACCGAATCATTGGCGCCCGGCACCACGGCAATGACGTTCTCGCCGTCGTCGGCGACCATGATCAATGCCGTGCCGGTCGAGGCGAATGTTTCACCGACACCGGACAGGTCGATCTTGCCCTCTCTTAACAGAGCCAGGGCTTCAGTGGCGAAGTTGTCCTTGCCGACCGCGCCGACCATGCGCACCTTGGCGCCGGCGCGTGCGGCAGCCAGCGCCTGGTTGGCGCCCTTGCCGCCGGGAGCGGTGGTGAATCCGGAACCCCGAACCGTCTCGCCAGGTGCGGGCAAGCGGTCGACATTGGCGATAAGGTCGAGGTTGATCGAGCCGACAACGATTATCAAGTGGTGCCTCCCTGCTGACTGCGCGGGAAGCTAGCCCGGAAGACAGCTGCTTTCCAGAGCGGGCAGTCATTTCGCGGGTTAACGAAAAACACCGGCGAAAGCGTCTCGCCGGTGTCGCAAGGTCTGTTTGGGTATCAGCGCACGAGGCCGTGAACTATTTCAAGGCGCGACCTGTCCCGCTTCCCAGCCAAGGATGGCGCGTTTGCGAGTCAGGCCCCAGTGGTAGCCGGTGAGCGCGCCGGACTTGCCGAGAGCCCGGTGACACGGCACCACAAACGACATCGGATTGGCGCCGACTGCGGCACCCACCGCCCGGCTGGCGCTCGGTGCGCCGATGCGGGCGGCGATCGAGGAATAGGTGCAGGCCTTGCCCATCGGGATGCGCAGCAGGGCTTCCCAGACGCGAACCTGGAAGTCGGTGCCGATCATGACGACGCGCAGCGGCTGGTCGGCGCGCCACAGCGCCGGATCGAAGATGCGCGCGGCATAGGGCGCGGTCGCAGCCATGTCCTCGACATAGTTTGCGTTCGGCCAGCGGCTGGACATGTCGGCGAAGGCCGCACGCTCGCCGCCGGCATCGTTGAAGGCGAGGCCGGCAAGCCCGCGGTCGGTGACCATGATCAGGGCGATGCCGAAGGGCGAGATATGATAGCCGTAGCGGATCGTCAGCCCGGCGCCGCGCGTCTTGTAGTCGCCCGGCGACATCGCCTCGTGGGTGACGAAAAGGTCGTGCAACCGTCCGGGACCTGACATGCCGACCTCGAAAGAAGCCTCGAGCAGCGGCATGCCGGAATCGAGCAGTTTGCGCGCATGGTCGAGCGTGACGGCCTGGAGGAAGGCCTTGGGCGACAGGCCGGCCCAGCGGGTGAAGAGCTTCTGCAGGCCGGTCGGCGTCTCGCCAACTTCCTCGGCCAGTATTTCGAGCGACGGCTGGTCGCGGTAGTCAAGGCTGATCTTCTCGATCGCGCGCCGAACAACTTCGTAGTCACCGCCTTCGGGTGTGATGTCTTTCTTCAGAATAGCTGTCTGTGCGTTCATGGGACTATCTCCTTGAGCGCGAATATCGTCCTTCGCGGCGCCGATCACCACCCGAAACTTGCCTTCTTTCCGCACATCCCCAGATAGAGTTGGCTTCGGGAAAGGAGCCGATGATGGCTGGCGAAAAGGTGCATCTCACCAAGGAGAAGGAGACGTTGCTGATTACCGTGTATGGCAAGGCGTTGGAGAGCCGGTCGCCGCAAGATCGGCGGGATGTTGAGGTGGCGGTTTTAACGCGCCTTCGCGGTCGCCAGTGCCCTTGAAAAAGCAGTGGCAAAGCTCTCGCGGTCGTCTGGATTGAGGAAGCCGCCGATCGGCACATTCTGGCCTTGTGCTTCCACCGCCATCCTGGTGATGCCGATCTCGTCGTGGCGGGCGACCGAAAAACGCGCCCAGAACGGGTTGAAGCGATGCGCTTCCAATTTGCCTGACGGCGCGGTCTTGCGGATGTCGAGACTGGTGCGCGAGACCGACACCTCCTCGCGGGCGCGGGCGGCACGATAGTTGGCGCGAAAGGCGATGTAGACGGCGATGACGTCGAGACCGAGGAAGCCGAACACCGGCCAGGCGCCGCGCGACAGGAAAAACGCTCCGGTGACCAACGAGCCGAACAGCAGAGCGCCCATCAGGATGGCAAAGCCGGTTTTGCCCAGCGACCGATGTGGCGTCAGCAACGCCTCGAAGAATGGCTCGTCAGCCTGAAATGAGGCGTTTGTATCGCTCATGGCGGGATATTATAGGAAGGGGATGGCGAACCCCAAGTCCAAAAATTCCTCCACACCCAAAAACGACTTCCCCCGCGGCCGACGCGACGGCCCAACTGCCAAGCCGCGTGCCCGGCCGGTGCGGTCGTTCTACAGCCCGGGCGAGGTGCACGAGATTTTCCGACGCTTTTCCGTTCAGCGGCCCGAGCCGAAGGGCGAACTCGAACACATCAACGCCTTCACGCTGCTGGTGGCGGTGGTGCTTTCGGCACAGGCGACCGATGTCGGCGTCAACAAGGCGACGCGGGCGCTGTTCAAGGTCGCCGACACGCCGCAAAAGATGCTGGCGCTCGGCGAAGCCAAGCTCGGCGATTATATCCGCACCATTGGGCTTTGGCGCAACAAGGCCAAGAACGTCATTGCGCTGTCGGAAGCGCTGATCCGCGACCATCACGGCGAGGTGCCTGACGACCGCGACCAACTGGTCAAGCTGCCGGGCGTCGGACGCAAGACCGCCAATGTCGTGCTCAACATGGCCTTCGGCCAGCATACGATGGCGGTCGACACACACATCTTGCGCATCGGCAACCGGCTCGGGCTGGCGCCAGGCAAGACGCCGGAACAGGTCGAGCAGGGGCTGTTGAGGATCATTCCGGACGAATATATGCGCCACGCGCATCACTGGCTGATCCTGCATGGCCGCTATGTCTGCAAGGCGCGCAAACCGGATTGTCCGGTCTGCGTCATCGCCGACATCTGCAAGGCCGAGGAAAAGACGACTGATGTGCCGGCGCCGCTGGTCGAGATTGCGCCGCTCGAACCGGTAGGCGAAATTCAGTAGCCGTAGCCGCGCGCCATCGCCGCCGCGAAGACCGGGATCAGCAGGAAGATGAAGGCTTCGGCGCGGACATAAGTTCGAACGGACGCGAGTTGCGCCGCAGGCACCTGGAAGCCGGGGCTGGCCGAGGCCTGCCTGCTCCAGGAGCCGAAGCGGACGGTCGGGATGATCGACAGCAGGCCGACGATGACGAAGGCTGCCATCTTTGCCCAGAACACCCAGTTGTAGACGTAGAATTCCCAGCCCTTCAGGCCGTAGATGACGCGGGCGATGCCGAGGATGATGATCAACATGGCGATGATGCCGTAATGACGGTCGATGCCGACAAGCCGCCGGAGCGTCGTGGCGGGCAGATCGCCGCGGATCAGGACAAACTCGGCGCCGATGATGCCTGCCAGTGAAAACACCAGCAGATGATGAAAGATGGCAAGCACAAGATCGGTGGTATCCATGCCCTTTCCCTCCGTCAGAAGCCCAGCGGACGCGCTGAATCAGCTGCTGGTGAAAGTAACACTGCTGGGCAGGATTCACATTGGGCTGGAAGATGATCTGCACAGGCTTTGGCTCTTGTTTATCCGCAAAACCGCCGAGCAGTCTTGGGCGATATGCACTAAGCACGCAGGCAACCCAACCGAGGCATGACACATGGATAATCCACAGGCGCTCGTCGCTCCCGTCATCGAAACACCGCGAACCATCCTGCGGTCGCACCGGCTCGACGATTTCGACGCCTATGTCGCCATGTGGGCCGATCCGGCCGTCACCCGCTTCATCGGCGGCAAGCCGCGCACGAGAGAGGAAAGCTGGATGCGCTTCCTCAGGCATTCGGGCCTGTGGTCGTTGCTAGGCTACGGCTTCTGGGCGATCGAGGATAAGGCATCCGGCCGCTTCATCGGCGAGGCCGGCTTTCACGACCTGAAGCGCGATATGGTGCCGTCAATCGAAGGCGTTCCGGAAGCTGGTTGGGCACTCGTCCCGGCTGCCCACGGAATGGGTTTCGCCAGCGAGGTCGTCGGACGGGTTCTCGCCTGGGGCGACGAAGCATTCGGGCGCGCAAGGACCGTCTGCATCATCGATCCGGAAAACACCGGTTCGCGGAACGTCGCGGCAAAATGTGGTTACAGGGAAGTGCTGCGAACCACTTATCACGACACTGCGACGATCCTGCTGGAACGGCAGCCTTGAGGGTGTTTCCTGTCATCCTGTCGTTCTGGCTGTCGTTGTGGTCAGGCCAAATCGAGGTTTTCTGAGCCTTCCGTTTCGGCACCGGCTTTACGAGCCGCCTGTTCGAGCATCGAGGCGTCTTGGCCGAAAGCGCGGGTGGCGCGCGCGGCCGCCTCGATCAGCGGATTTTTCATGCGCTGGAGAAAGGCCGCGTCGACGCGTGTGCTCGGGCCTGACAGCGTCAATGCACCGAGCAAGGTCTGCCCCGGCCCGAACACCGGTGCCGAGACGCCCGCCGTCTCGGGGTCGCGATCGCCGACCGACAAACAGTGATAGGTTTCGCGGATCGTCTCGTAAGGCTCTCCCTGCTGACCTGAAAACGCCGCAAGCACGCGGCCGCCCGAACCGGCCAGCAAGGGCAGCACGTCGCCTTCCCGTATGGTGTAGCGAATCGGGTGCTTGGACTCGACACGATAGAGACAGGTGCGGACATCGCCCGAGCGGACATAGAACGCGACGCTTTCCCAGCTTCGGTCGGCTAGACCGCGCATGATCGGCAGCAGGATATCGATCGCCACGACCGAACGCTGGTACAGGGCGCCCAACCGGAAGGTGGCAGGGCCGACACGGTAGCGGCCGTCATCGAGGCGCTCCAGCAGCTGCCCGCGCAATAATGAGTTCGCCAGCCTCAGGATGGTGCTCTTGTAGAGGCCGGTCCGCGCCGCGATTTCGGCCAGGCTGAGCGAGCGGTCAGCGGTGGCGAAAGCATCGAGGATGGCGATCGCACGATCCAGCGCGGCAACACCGTCGGTCGAGGCAGGCTTGGGTTGTGTCACGGCCATCTGCTTGACCACGTCGTTCCGTTCTCCGTTGGACAGAAAGCGCCGATCGAAACAATGTGCAGCATGCGGACAGTTCTGTCTAGCAGAATGACGTTCCTGTTGACAGAACGATGCAAAGACTGCATGAATTTTTGTCGAGCGGGTCTGAATTCAGGCTACGTTGCTGGCAGGCACCAGAGGAGGTGTCGTGATTGGAGGAATCCCCATGCTGAACAGACGCAGATTTCTAATGAGCACCGCTGCTGCCGGCGCAGCCGGTTTCGGAGCGTTGCATCTCTCGCCCGCATTCGCGCAGGATGCGCCGCAGATCCAGATCTTCGTGCCTGCAGCGCCCGGCGGCGGCTGGGACCAGACCGCGCGCACGATGGACCAGGTGCTGCGCAGCGAGAAACTGATCTCCGGTTCGCAGATCACCAATGTCGGCGGCGCCGGCGGCACAGTCGGCCTGCCGCAGTTCATCAGCCAGTGGAATGGCAAGGGCAATTCGCTGATGGTTGCCGGCATGGTCATGGTTGGTGCCATCATAGCCAACAAATCGGCCAATAATCTCACCGAAGTCACGCCGATCGCCCGCCTCACCGGCGAGTTCGAGGCGCTTGTGGTGCCGGCGGCCTCGCCGTTCAAGACAGCAGCGGATTTCGTCGCCGCCCTCAAAGCCGATCCGACCAAGGTCCCGGTGGCTGGCGGTTCGGCCGGCGGCTCGGACCACATATTGTTCGGCCTTATCGCGAAGACGGCCGGTGTTCCGGCAGCCAACCTCTCCTATGTGCCGTTCGCCGGCGGCGGCGAGGCGCTGTCGGCGCTTCTCGGCAACCAGGTCGCGGCCGGTATCTCCGGCTATGGTGAGTTCTCCGAACAGGTCAAGGCAGGCGCGCTTCGGCTGCTCGCCATTTCCGCGGACAAGCCACAGGAAGGCATCGACGCACCGACGCTGAAGGAAGCCGGCATCGATGTCGAACTGTTCAACTGGCGCGGCGTCTTCGCACCGCCGGGCGTTTCCGACGCCGACAAGGCGGCGATGATCACGCTGGTCGAGACCATGGCCAAAAGCGATGCCTGGGCCACCGAATGCAAGAACCGCAACTGGACGCAAATCCTGCTCACCGGCGACGACTATGCGAAATTTCTCGCCGAAGACACGACCAGGATCGCGGCCATCCTCAAGGACCTCGGCCTTGCCTGATACCCTCGGAAGGGGGTGGCCTGCGCCGCCCCTTTCCGATGTTCGCCAGCCGCATGGACATACGATCCAGCGCGGGTGAAACTGCGGTGAGGTCGGCTGTGGGAGACCGGCTATCCAGGGAGGACGATCATGAGCACCAGCGACCAGCAGGCGGCGCGGCCGCGCCTTGCCGCGCCCGAATTGCTGATCGGCATCGGGCTTCTCGCTTGCGCCGGCGCGGTAGCCTGGCAGACGCTATCGATTCCTGTGTCGCCGCTCTACTCCAAGGTCGGCCCGACCGTCTTTCCCTACATCACCATGGTTGGCATGACGATCCTCTCCCTCTTGCTGATCGTCGCCGCCCTGCGGGGCGGCTGGCAACCGGACGAAGAAAAGGAAACGCCGACCGACTGGAAGGCGATGGGCATCGTCGCCGTCGGGCTGGTCGCGAACCTTGTGCTGATCCAGCCGCTTGGCTTTACCGCGGCCTCGGTGATCATGTTCGTTCTCATCTGCCATGGGTTCGGCAGCAGACATCCGCTGCGTGATGTGATGCTCGGCCTTATCCTAGCGCTTGCCGCCTATTTCGGCTTCGCCAGGGCTCTCGGCGTCAATATCGGCGCCGGCTTCATCGAGAACCAGCTGAACACGGTTCTCGATGCGATTATCCGTATGTTGAGGGCGTGACGCATGGAAACGCTTGGCCACCTCGCGCATGGATTTTCGGTCGCTTTTACGCCGGTCAATCTCATGTGGTGCCTGCTCGGCACGACTCTGGGGACCGCGATCGGCGTGCTGCCCGGCCTCGGACCGGCGCTGACCATCGCCCTGCTTTTGCCGATCACCTATCAGGTGGCGCCGGAAGCGTCCTTCATCCTGTTTGCCGGCATCTATTACGGCGCCATGTATGGCGGTTCGACGACATCGATCCTGCTCAACACGCCAGGCGAAAGTGCTACCATCGTCACCGCGCTGGAAGGCAACAGGATGGCCCGTTCCGGCCGCGGCGGCGCGGCGCTTGCCACCTCGGCGATCGGCTCCTTCGTCGCCGGCACGCTCGGCACGCTGGGCGTCGCCTTCCTGGCCCCGGTCGTGGTCAAATTCGCGCTGTCTTTCGGCCCGGCCGAATATTTTTCGCTGATGGTGTTGGCGTTCATCACGGTTTCGGCGGTGCTCGGCTCGTCGTCGGTGCGTGGCCTCACGAGCCTGTTCGTCGGCTTCGTCATCGGCCTAGTCGGCGTCGACCTGCAGACCGGCCAGCCGCGCTTCACCTTCGGCATGAGCCAGTTGCTCGACGGCGTCGACGTGATCGTCGTCGCCGTCGGCCTCTTTGCGGTCGGCGAGACGCTCTACATGGCCTCGCGCCGCTATGCCGGCAAGGACGAGATCGTGCCGCTGAGGGGATCGCTCTACATGACCGCCGCCGAATGGGCACGCTCGTGGAAGGCTTGGCTGCGCGGCACCCTGCTCGGTTTCCCGATCGGCGCCTTGCCGGCCGGCGGCGCCGAGATCCCGACGTTCCTGTCCTATGCGATCGAGAAGAAGCTCTCCAAACACAAGGAGGAGTTCGGCACGGTCGGCGCCATCGAAGGCGTTGCCGGACCGGAAGCCGCCAACAACGCATCGGCTGCCGGCGTGCTGGTGCCGATGCTGACGCTCGGCCTGCCGACTTCGGCGACGGCCGCGATCATGCTGTCGGCCTTCCAGAGCTATGGCATCAATCCCGGGCCGATGCTGTTCATGACGCAGGCCAATCTGGTCTGGGGGCTGATCGCCAGCCTGTTCATCGCCAATGTCATCCTCGTCATCCTCAACCTGCCGCTGATCGGTCTGTGGGTGCGGCTGCTGAAAATCCCGGCGCCGCAGCTCTATGCCGGCATCCTGGTGTTCGCCACGGTCGGCACCTACGGCATTTCTCAGTCGCCGACCGACCTCGTCATCCTCTATCTGCTCGGCGGGGCCGGATTCCTGATGCGGCGCTTCGATTTCCCGACGGCGCCGGTCATCATCGGCATGATCCTCTGGCCGCTCGCCGAAGCGCAGTTCCGCCGGGCGATGACCATCTCGAATGGCGACTGGTCGGTGTTCTACAAGCATCCGCTGTCGCTGACACTGCTGACCTTGGCGTTCATCGGGCTGATTGGGCCGCATATCTGGGCCTACGTCGAGCGCAGGCGCACGCGTGGGCCGGAGCATGTGCCGGGCGATGCCTGACCTGTTTGTGACATTATGACCGATCTGCTGTCCGGTGTCCGCATCCTCGACCTGACCAATGTTCTGGCAGGTCCTTACTGCGCCTATCAGCTCGCGCTGCTCGGGGCGGACGTGATCAAGGTCGAGGCGCCGCAAGGCGGCGATCTGGCGCGCCAGCTCGGCGGCTCGCCGGAGCTCAACAGTGCCGGAATGGGCGCTTCGTTCCTGGCGCAGAACGCGGGCAAACGATCGGTGGTGCTTGATCTCAAAAAAGAGGCCGATCGCGAACGCTTCCTCGATCTGGTCGCCTCCGCCGACGCTCTGGTCGAGAATTTCCGCCCCGGCGTGATGGACCGGCTGGGGCTTGGCTACAAGAAGCTGAAAGAGGTCCGCCCCAGCCTGGTATATTGTGCGATTTCGGGTTTTGGACAGACCGGGCCGATGCGCGACAATCCGGCCTACGACCAGATCATACAGGGACTGTCCGGCATCATGAGTATCACCGGCACGCCGGAGACCGCGCCGCTGCGTGTCGGCTATCCCGTTGCCGACACGTTGGGCGGGCTGGTTGGTGCCTTTGCCATCACTGCTGCACTTGTGAAGCAGAAGACGACAGGCGAAGGCGCTTTTCTCGACGTGTCGATGCTCGAATGCACGCTTTCCGCACTGGGCTGGCCGGTCTCCAACTATCTGACGGCTGATGTCGAGCCGCAGCCGATGGGCAATGAGAACATGACGGCGGCACCTTCTGGAACGTTTCGCACCGGCGATGGCTTGCTCAACATCGCTGCCAACAAGCAGGAGCAATTCGTGGCGCTCTGCCGGCTGATCGGGCTGCCCGATCTGGCGTCGGACCCGCGCTTTGCCGAGCGCGAGACGCGCAAGCGCAACCGCATCGCCTTGAAGGCGCTGATCGAGGATGCCCTGGCGAGCGGCTCGGCCGCGGCTTGGGAGGAGACGCTCAATCGCGCAGGCGTGCCGGCGGGCAGGGTGCTGACGATCCCGCAGGTGCTGGCGGAGCAGCAAGTGATCGGACGCGACATGACCACCCGTTTCGATGGCATGCCGAACATGGACCGGCCGCTGACCGTCGTGCGCGGCGGGTTCATGGTCGATGGCGCAGCACCCTCGCCGACCAAGCCGCCGCCGACGCTGGGCGAGCATATGGAGGAGGTGTTTGCCGGCTTGCCGCCCCGCGTCAAGAAAAGAGCGCAGGCATGAGCGACGCGAGACCATGAGCAACGTTGGGAAAAAAACCGGCCGCGAGCGCGGCGAGGAATGGTGGCAGACCGATATCATCGAAATGCGCCCCGGCGTCATTCGGCTGCGCGGCTACGAGATCCAGGATCTGATCGGCCGCGTCAGCTTTCCGGCGATGATCTGGCTGATGCTGCGCGGCGAACTGCCTGGTGAGGAGCAGGCGGCGCTGCTCGGCATCGCGCTCGGTGCTGCCGTCGATCACGGGCCGCAGGCGCCGTCGATCGCCATTGCCCGGATGGCGGCTACCTGCGGCGTCGGCATCAATAGCGCCATGGCCTCAGCCATCAACGTCCTTGGCGACGTGCATGGCGGCGCTGGCGAGCAGGCGCTTGCCTTCTACGGCGACATCGCCGCGGCACTGGACGGAGGCATGACGCTTGCCGACGCTGTCACGGCGCGGCTCGATCGCTTCTTTGCCGAGGAAAAATCCTATGTGCCGGGGCTCGGCCATCGCTTCCATCCGGTCGATCCGCGGGCGCCGCGCCTCATCGAACTGACCCGCGATTTTGCCGCGCGCGGCATCGTCGGCGGCCGTTTCGCCGACATCGCCGAGGCTGTTGAGGCCGAGGTCGCGCGGCGCAAGGGCAAGAAAATCCCGCTCAACATCGACGGCGCCACCGCCGTCATCTATGGCGAGCTCGGCTTTCCGCCGCCGCTGACGCGTGGCCTTTTCGTGCTGTCGCGCTCGGTCGGCATATTGGCGCATGCATGGGAGCAGTCGCAGCAGAGCGACCGCAACAAGGGACCACTGCCGCGCGAATGGTTGTGGGCCTATACCGGCACGCCGGTCCGGCCTTTTCCTCAGGGAGACGACGACTCCAAATGAGGCCCTGGTTCAAATTCGCTAGCGGGCGCTGGTTGGGGAATTTTTAGGTTCTTCAGCAGCGTTGAAAGGTCGGGCTCGTCGATAAGCACTGCTGCGTCTTCCGGCGTCAGCCATGCCCGCTGCCGTCTTTTGGCTTCCTGCCAGTTGGCCAGCTCCTCGGTCACCGCCAGCAGATAGACGGTGACATCGACGCGGACGAAGCGGTTCGTCAGCCGCTTCCAGTAGGAATAGGTGCCGGCTGGCTGCTTCAGCGTCTTGCCGAGGACGCCGGCTTCCTCCTGCGCTTCGATGGTGGCTGCCTTGCGCCCACTCTTGCCCTTCATCGGCCAGCCCTTGGGCACGATAAAGCGCCTTGTCGATATCGAGGTGACCAGCATCACCTCGATATCGCCACGCCCGCTCAGCCGAAAGGGGATCGCCGCGACCTGACGGACCCGCTCACCCTTCCTCGCCTTGCGTACGACCTTCTTCTTGGTGGCTGCCATTCCCGACGATCCAATCAGGGCAGTGCCCAAGCACAAAGGCACGCTGCGAAATCAAAACCGCCTTCGATGCTACTTCAAGAACAGAGGCGTTCAAGCATATAAGTCGGCTAAATAAAGGAAAAGCGCCGGCTCATCAGCGGCAAGTGCTGATAAAGCGGCTGCCCGACCGCTGCAACTGGCAAGTAGGCCTCATCTGCTGCACATCAGGCCGCTGCGACGGCGCGATCTCCCGATCCTGAGCACGGAACTGCTGTTGCTGCTGCTGATATTGCTGGCGCCGCAGCCTGTTCTCGAGCACCTGCAATTCGTTTTGCCGGACCAGCGCGTTGCGGTCGGCGGGGTTGAGGACCTGTGCCAAGGCGACCGGACTTGCGCCCGGCAACGTCGCCGTCGCCAGCAATGCCGACGTGAAAATCGTTGAAAGACGAGACTGCGACATCCGTTCATTCCCGCGGAGGAGACACCCTCCTAATATAGGATGTCTGTGCGGCGATGCCATGGCCAAGGTCCGATCGTAGCGGAATCGATGCGCCTGCCTTTCAGGGTGTTATATTCGTGGGCTCTAATATTATGGCAGTCCGATTGAAGCATTGCCGTCATATGACGACTATGAAACGCCAGACGTTTTGGCCAGTGTCCTTCACGCAACACTTCGATTCCATCAGGCGCAAGTTCAACAATTCGAATTCCATCGGGCAGAAGTTAATGTATTCTAATCAAGCCAGCGCTTTACAACGAATCGGGAGCGCCGACCTTAATGCGTTGAGTTCTATTACGAATATCCAGCATTTTTTACTGCCTGAGTAGATGTGGCGGCAGCGGCGGATCCAAGTAGAGATTGGGAACGTCGCACTCTAGGGGGTAGTGCATGGCTTTGTTCTCAAGGCTCTCCGTGTCGGATTCCGTGCGGCGGACCGTCATCGGCAATAAGGCCGTTTCGACGGAACGCCCTGTCGATATCAGATCGAGCAAGAAAGCCGGACCCGCGCCGGAAGCCGCGCGCGGCGAGAACCGGCGCATTTTGCCCGGCCGGGCCATTCTGCCAAATCGCCTGGCGCTGCTGCTCGGCGCCACGGCCTTGGCAGGGCTCCTTCCCGTTTCGACAGATGTCGTTCATGCGCAAGTCCTCATCAATCAAAATGGAGGCAATGGAGGCAACGGCAGCGGCTATGACGGCGACGGCGGCAATGGCGGCGCGGGCGGCAACGCAGTGCATGTCAACAACACCGACCAGAGCGTGCCTGCGCCGGCTCTGCCCCATGTTAGCGCCTATGATGTCACGGCGGACGGCGGCAATGGCGGCAATGGCGGATACGGCTTTCTGTTGCTCGTAGGCAATGGTGGCGAGGGCGGCAATGGCGGCAACGCCGGAAGCGCCAGTGCCACCAACACCGCTAGCCTGTTCACGGAGGGCAATTTTCATCACGGCATGGTTGCGACAGCCACCGGCGGTCAGGGCGGTGATGGCGGCGGAAGCGGCGGTCTCGTTTTCGCGGATGAAGGTGACGCTGGCCATGGCGGCGCCGGCGGCAACGCCAGTGC
>NZ_RZTJ01000037.1:0-25417 GCF_003997065.1 Mesorhizobium sp. M6A.T.Ce.TU.016.01.1.1
GGACTTGCCCGGTGCGCGGATCGTGAAAAATCGTAGGCCGCCGGCTGCGTCGCGTCTACCAACCGGCGGTTGGAAGGGTTAACTCGGTTAGCTTGCTTTACCCGGGCCTACCGCCCCAGCGCTTGTTTCGAAGCCGACAAAAGTTCTTCCTCGTCCACCACTCCGGCCATGTAATTGGCAATAATTCGGGACGCGAGCGATTCGCGCTGTTGTTCCGATTGGCCGTCAATCTTCAAACGATTGAACACGCGGCCAAGTAGCGCCAGCTCGGAAGGGTTGAAAACACCCGAATCCTCTGCTCTTCCATGAAGCGGCATGACAAACCCCCTTCGCCCAGAGATTTTGTTCGTGCAACATTATTATACACTAAAAAACCGCGCCCCGTTGCAGAATCGCAGACGCGAGAGATGAGCCCTCGCGGAAGATCTGTGACCGGTGAGGGCGACCTCACATCAGATCTTCAGCAACCCCGTCGAATTTCTTGAGGCCTGCGCTTGGCGGCTTCTGCTTGTGAAGTCCCTGTTCAGTTGCGGCCGCCTCGAAGGCGGCGAACGCAGCTTGGTGACTGCAATGTCCGGCCAGGCATTCCTCGATCATTCGGATTGCTTCAAGACGGGACGGCTTGTCCATGGATGGCCAGGGTTGCTGAAGAGCCTTGGCAGCGTCGGCTATCGACGCGACCATCATCGGCCTGCGATTCAGGTAGATTGTAATCGGAATGAACGCCGTCATTTTTGTCGCTCACCAGGATTGAAGGCGGTTAAACGCGAAGAGATGGCGGTGGTTGCATCATCGTGAATTCAGAGCGCCGATGCCCGATGCCATCGAGGCTGAACACGCCTAGCTCGGTGCCAACACGCAGGGGCTGGTCGTCCGAAGAGCCTTGGTCGTTTCGGTTCCATGAACGAAGAAGCCCGCGCCCCACGGAGGGGAAGGACGCGGGCTGATCGGAGGGGACAATCCGATCTCGCAGCATTTCTATGCGCACAGGAAATATTGCTGCAGGAGGCGAACGTCTTGCCCGTGCCAGTGTTCCATACGGAGACAAAAAAGCCCGCCGCGCCTTTCGCCAAGGCGGTCGATGAAGGCCTGGATATCAATCCCTATTGGGCCGCACCTAAATTCCAGATGTCCCGATGCAGGCGCCATGTCCCGTCGTCGCCCTTTTTCCAGACGACGATGTACTTGCCCGCTACGGTGGAGAGGGCGCCGTCTTTGCTCGGCACATCAAGCGTAAATGCGCCAACTTCGTAGGCGAGGTTCGCGCTCTCTTCCACTTCCAGCGCCTTCAGGGTGAGATTCTTCATCCCGCCTTTGATCGCGCCCTGCCAGAATTCTTCCACGCCCTTGCGGCCATCGACGCGCTTGCCGTCGGGCGGCAGCACGGCAGCATCCTCGGTATACATTTGACCCACCGCCGCCGCGTTTCCGCTGTTGAAGGCGTCCGTGAATTTCGTCAGCGCCGCTTCGATGTCCTCGCGAGCCGACTGGGCGGCCACAGACAGTGCTGACGAAAGAAGCAGCACAGCAGCAAATGCAAATGACTTAACCAGTCTCATCTCGTCCTCCCTTTGCGTGATATCCACCGGATGAATAGTGCCCATCCCGAGTGCGCCGCCGCGCCCGCGCAATGGCCAGATCATGACTTACATTAGACTTGTCTGATATGATGGCGCAAGCGCCAGACGTTCTCGACAACAGGCCAGAAAGCGACTGCCGTGGAACCTTTCAAAGCCAAATGCCTTGGATCACGTCGCGCGTGCCGTAGACAGCGCCGACCTCTTGCCGGATTTCAATCGATACGACCGGCCGAGATTGGCGATCTCCTGATCGCGTGCACGGTTGCGCTCGCTCCTGCGCGTGACTGTGCCGCGCGCAGATCAGCAATAGCAGCGTGGGTTCGATGCCGTCATTGGAGCGGAACCCATGAGGAAGAAAATCTGTGAACGGCCCTGTAAACGGATCGGAATGCCATTCTCCCGAAGTCGGGAATATGGCACTATGTCTTTGAAAATACTGGCGATCCCGACAGGATTCGAACCTGTGACCATCGGCTTAGAAGGCCGGTGCTCTATCCAGCTGAGCTACGGGACCGCTGGGCCGACGCCAAGGCCGGCTGAATTATGCGATGGGCGTTTGCCGGTCAATGCGTCCAGGGCGTCCTGCGGTCATAGCGGAAATTCTCCGCATAGGAAATCTGGCGGCGCTTGGTTTCCTTCGGCTCCTCGACACGGAAGGCCAGCCCCTCTTTCTCGGCATAGGCCACCGCCTCTTCCCTCGTGTCGAAGGTGAGCCTGATCTGGCTGCGCATGTCGCCCGACGTGGTGTAGCCCATCAGCGGATCGATTTTCTTGCGCATCTCGGGATCGAATTCCAGCACCCAGTGGCCGGTCTTGGCCTTGCCGGACTGCATCGCGGTTTTGGCTGGGCTGAAAATGCGCGCGGACATGGTCACCTCGTTGCTACGTGCAAGCGGCACCTGCCGCTGTATTCCCGTCATTACTTCGCAATGCAGCCGGCGGCAAGGCCGATGGTTTTTGCGCTCCTGTCGCGGACCTGAACCAAGCAGAATGAGGACTACGCAATCTGCTGTGACGGCGTCGGCTGCAAGGCAGCTTGCCAAGCCCGTTGCACCGTCTTGGCGCGTTCAGCCGCACGGGGGCATGCCGCGACCGAACTAAGCCATTGCTATATTTGACAGCTGACGCTATTATCGGTCAAACGAATGAATTCGAGGGAAAAAGTTGGCATGGTCGATGTCGGTGTGTGGTTGCGCGATCGGATAAGCCGACGTTCCGTCCTTACAGGAAGTCTTGCTGCCGTGGGCGGCACGGCGATTGCTGCCCGCAGCGCGCTCGGTCAGTCCGCCCAGCATAGCGGTCATGACATAGCGGCGGTGGCCGCCACCGATCCGGCACCTCATCATATGAATGCTCATGGCGCGATGGTCACCGTCGGGGAGGTGGACAACGCCGCCAACGGTTTTGATCCGATCCCGATGCTGACGGACTGGGAGCGAGGGACGGTCTCAGTTCTGCCCGATGGGCGCACGTTCAGGACGTTCGAGGTGACGGCCGTGGACAAGACGATCGAGATCGCACCGGGCGTGTTCTTCCCGGCATGGACGTATAACGGCCGCGTGCCCGGTCCGGCGCTGCGCGCCAAGGAAGGCGAGCGCATTCGCATCGTCTTCAAGAACAACGGCTCGCATCCGCACTCGATGCATTTCCACGGCATCCATGCCGCCCGCATGGATGGAATTCCCGGCGCCGGGCTGGTCGATCCGGGTGGCGAGTTCGTCTACGAATTCGACGCCAAGCCCTTTGGCTGCCATCTGTATCATTGCCACGCCTTGCCGCTGAAGAGGCACATCCACAAGGGCATGTATGGGGCCTTTGTCATCGACCCGGACCCGGATCGCCATCCCGACCATGCCGAGATCGCCCGGTCGCGGCTTCTCGACACGCCCGAGAATGCCGGCTGGCAAGAGCTGGTGATGGTCATGAACGGATTCGACACCAATTTCGACGAGGAGAACGAATTCTACGCCGCCAACACCATCGCCCACGCCTATGCGAAGACGCCGATCCGCATCGTGCGAGGCAAGCCGGTGCGCATCTATCTGGTCAATGTGGTGGAATTCGATCCCATCAACTCGTTTCATCTGCATGGAAATTTCTTCGACTATTTCGATCAGGGCACGACGCTGACGCCGACCTTGAAAACGGTCGACCTCATCATCCAGTGCCAGGCCCAGCGCGGCATCCTGGAATTCACCTTCGCCGAGCACGAACCGGGCCTCTACATGTTCCACGCGCATCAAAGCGAGTTCACGGAGCTCGGCTGGATGGGCATGTTCGACGTCGTCGAGGCGCTGGCATGAACAAGGTCGTCACCATCGATTCACCGGCAAGGCCGCGCAGCCGTTGGTTGTGGATCGGCCTGCCCCTTGCCGCGCTCGCCATTGCGGTGGCGTGGATCATCGCCGTCAATCCGCTGCAAGGATTGTCAAACGGCGCGCCCGCCGTCGAGAAACTGACTTTCGAGCGTGTCGTCCTCGATACATCAGGCCTTCATCTTCTGGTCAGGGCCGGCGGCTCCGAGCCGATGACCATCGCCCAGGTCCAGGTCGACGGCGCCTACTGGCAATTCACCCAGGACCCGCCGGGCACCATCGCGCGTGCTTCCACGGCGTGGATCAATCTGCCTTTCCCGTGGGTTCTGGGTGAAACGCACACGGTCAATCTGGTAACCAATTCAGGCGTCACCTTCGAACATTTGATCGAAGTTGCCGTGCCGACGCCTACCGCCACTGCGGGACAGCTCAAGCTGCAGGGACTGGTCGGCATCATCGTCGGCGTGCTGCCTGTCGCCATTGGCCTCATGTTCTATCCGGCGCTGCGCGGTGTCGGACAGAGCGGCATGAACTTCCTGTTGGCGCTGACCATCGGGTTGCTCGCCTTTCTGCTGGTCGACACGATCGAAGAATCCTTCGAGCTTGTCGGAACCGCAGCCGCTGTGTTCCAGGGGCCGGTCATGGTGGTGCTGGCGGGTCTGGCCAGCTTTCTTGTCCTGATGGCGATCGGGCGGCGGCGCGGCACGCCGACAGGGCTGGCGTTGGCCACCTATATCGCGCTCGGCATCGGCCTTCACAATCTCGGCGAGGGCCTTGCCATCGGCGCTGCCTTCGTGGCCGGCTCGGCAAGCCTCGGAACCTTCCTGGTGCTCGGCTTCGCCCTGCATAATATTACCGAAGGCATCGGCATCGCCGCTCCGATGCTGAAGGAGCGGCCGCCGCTGTGGACGTTCGCAGGCCTGACCTTGCTCGCCGGTGGGCCTGCGGTTATCGGCATGTGGCTCGGCAGCCTGGCCTATGCGCCGCAATGGTCGGCGCTGGCGCTTGCCATCGGCGCCGGCGCGATCCTGCAGGTCATCGTCGAGGTCGGCGCCTATCTGATGCGCCGCAACCAGAAGGGCATCGATGCCTTCTTCACGCCACCGGTCATGGGCGGCCTGGCGGCCGGCGTCGCCTTCATGTACGCGACGGCCGCTTTCATAAAGGTCTGACCGGACAGGAGCCTGGTCCTGAGGCGGCTGCTGTAAAACCGTTGCGCGCGACTTGGCTGGCTGCAATTCCGGCCCCGCTCTCCGCCCGGGCCTGCCGTTTGTTCCGTTTTCGTCTTTTAGGGGTTGCGCAGCCAAGCCCGGAACCCTATAGCCCGCAAGGACTCGGAGTGTAGCGCAGCCTGGTAGCGCATCTGGTTTGGGACCAGAGGGTCGGGAGTTCGAATCTCTCCACTCCGACCATTCATTCACAGCAAATCATCGGCCATGCTGCCGGCGCACCTGCGCCGGGCAGCATCTGCGACTGGCGAAGCACGGAAGCGACCGACGGGCAGCCCGGGTTTTCGAGCGTGCCCGCCCTGAGCTCCGAAGCGTCAGCCCTGGATGAACGCCAGGAGATCCGGATTGATGATCTCCGGGTGGGTGGTGCACATTCCGTGTGGCAGGCCCTTGTAGACCTTGAGCGTGCCGTGCTTCACCAGCTTGGCTGCAAGCAGAGCGGAGTCGGCAATCGGCACGATCTGGTCGTCATCGCCGTGCATGATCAGGACAGGCACGTCGATCTTCCTAAGGTCCTCGGTGAAGTCGGTTTCGGAAAAAGCCTCGATACAGTCGTAATGGGCCTTGGCTCCGCCCATCATGCCCTGGCGCCACCAATTGTCGACAGCTCCTTGCGAGACCTTGGCGCCCTCGCGATTAAAGCCGTAGAACGGGCCGGCCGGCACGTCCCTGTAGAACTGGGCGCGGTTGGCCACGAGCGCGGCACGGAAGCCGTCGAATACCTCGATCGGCAGGCCGCCGGGGTTATTGTCGGTCTTGACCATGATCGGCGGCACCGCGCCGATCAGCACCGCCTTGGCGACGCGTCCTTCGCCACCGTAGCGGGCAACGTAACGCGCCACCTCGCCGCCGCCGGTCGAGTGACCGATATGGACGGCGTTCTTGAGATCAAGATGGGCAACCAGGGCCGCGACATCGGCGGCATAGGTGTCCATCTCGTTGCCGGTCGCCGTCTGTGTCGAGCGGCCATGTCCGCGCCGGTCATGCGCGATCACGCGATAGCCCTTGTCGAGGAAGAACAGCATCTGGTTGTCCCAGTCATCGGCGCTGAGCGGCCAGCCGTGATGGAACACGATTGGTTGGCCTGTGCCCCAATCCTTGTAGAAAATCTCGGTGCCGTCCTTGGTGGTGAATGTGCTCATCGTCGTACTCCTTGATGTGGTTGGCCGAATTGGTTGGGCGAAGGTCCGTTCCTCCTGTGGACAAGCTACTGCAATGGGGTCATGGTGAGAATTGGCAAAACAGACATTGGACATGGCAAAACTGACAGATGGTTGCGGCGCGTGATCCGGTCGAAATCGGCCTCGTTGTGTATCCCGGCGTTCAGGAAGCGGCTGTTCTTGGCCTGACCGATCTCTTCCAGCTGGCCAACCGGCTGGCCGCCGAACGGTCGCCGGACGCGCAGAGGCTTCGTGTCAGCCATTGGCAGTGGCAGGAGGCGAGCCAAACGGTCATCCGCACCTTCGACAGCGAGCCCGGCCCCGGCAATGGACCTGCCATGGTCATCTTGCCTCCGACCCTAGGCGATCCGATTCCTCGCGGGGCGGCCGCGCCCTACGCCGACTGGCTCAGGGCCCGCCATGCGGCAGGCGCGACGCTCGGCTCGGTCTGCGCCGGCGCCTTCGTGCTTGCCGAGGCCGGCCTGCTGTCTGGCCGTGCTGCGACCACGCATTGGGCCTATCGCGACGCGCTGGCGATGCGCTTTCCCGACATCGCACTGGATGCCGACAAGCTGGTCATCGATGATGGCGACATCATCACCGCCGGCGGCTACATGGCTTGGACCGATCTCGGCCTAAAACTCGTCGACCGGGTGCTCGGGCCGACCGTCATGATGGACACTGCCCGTTTCATGCTGGTGGATCCGCCGGGACGAGAGCAGCGCTTCTACAGCCCCTTTGCTCCCAGGCTGAACCATGGCGACGAGGCCATCCTCAAAGTGCAGCACTGGCTCCAGGCGAGAGGCGCGCGCGATGTGACGCTTGCCACTATGGCGGAGCATGCGGCCTTGGAGGAGCGGACTTTTTTGCGCCGCTTTCGCAACGCCACCGGCCTCAAGCCGACCGAGTATTGCCAGCACCTGCGCGTCGGCAAGGCGCGTGAGATGCTGGAAGCGACGACCCGATCAATCGACCAGATCGCCTGGGATGTCGGCTATGACGATCCCGGCTCCTTCCGCAAAGTGTTCGCCAGGATAACCGGCCTGGTGCCGGGCGATTACCGCAGGCGTTTTGGCGTGGAACGAGCGGCGCTTGTGGCCGGCGAGCGCTGAGCGGTGGCCCAGCCGTGCTTGCCCCGCGTCGACTGCCGCTGGAGGATGCGTGTGTTTGATGAGGTCTATGATGCCACGACCAACCGCACGATGATGCAGAGGAAGCCCAAGCCGCTGTGGCTGTTGCGGTGGCCGCGCCAGGCGATCGGGCTGAAGCGGAAGTGCGAGGTGAGCCAATGACTGACCGATCAATCACGAGTTGCGACGAATGCGGCAGCATATATTTCGTCGAAAGCAGTGCAATGGCCAGCCTTTGTGCTGAATGCGCGTTTCATCTCTATGGATACCCCGCCTGCGAACATCAGTTCAAAAACAGCCGATGCACAGCCTGCGGGTGGGACGGCTCTCGGTCAAAATATATCGCCGGCGTTATTTCAAGGGAAAGCTCATAGGTGGGAGCGTCGACCCTGTCGCCTTGTCGCGGCATGTGACGCAGACAACCCATGCTTAGAGAGCGCTTTCGATATCGGTCCTCGAAAAATCGTCGCCGATATAAAGCAGGCGGCAGGCATGTTCCTTGGCCACCTCATAGGCGAAGCAGTCACCGAAATTGAGCGCGGCCGGGTGAACGCCCTTACCCCACTTTGCGTAGGCTTCGGCGATGCGACGCGCAGAGGCCGGCGTTACTGCCGCAATTTCGAAACCAAGCCCGTCGATCAGGCCGGACAGCTCTTCGCCGACATTGCGCCGCGCCGCGACGATCAGCGCTTCGGCCACGGTGCCGGCGGAAATCAGAATGTCGTCTTCAGCCTCGAGCGCCGCGATGCAGACATCAGCCTCCGGCTCGTCAAGAACGATCGCCATCAGCGCCGAGGTATCGACCACGATCATTCAGGCAGGCCATCATCACCGTAGAGGAAATCCTGGCTTCGCGCGGCGGATGGCCCGGCCTTCGCCCTCGCGGCGCCGGATGCGCGCATCGCCTCCAGCAGTGCCCGACGGCTTTTCCTGTCCGGCACTGCCTTGACGGGAACCAGGCGCACGGCCGCATGACCGTGACGGGTCAGAATGATTTCGTCGCCTGCCTCGGCACGACGCACCAATTCGGTCAGCTGTCCCTTGGCGTCTGTAACGGATACCTGCATCGCCACTCCTCTATGGACCATCCTCTGGTCCATATTTGCAGTGAAAATAGACCATTCAACGGTCCATTACAACGGCCAAAGGCAAGCTCGCCGGGAGGAGAACCCCAACCGCCCCGTCTCCCGGCGAGCCTACAACCTGATTTGATACGCAATCAGGACCGGGGTTAGCCGGCAAGGCTGACGTTGCAAGACAGATGCCAATACTGGTTTCCCGAAATGGGACACCGGCTAAGCCTGCCGTATCAGATCTCGAACTCGCCCTGCCCCTCATCCATGGCGCTGACGGTTTCGGCGGCGAGCGCCCTCGTGATCGGCGTCTTGCGCTCCAGTGCCGTGCGATCGAGCCGCTCCACCACCCGCATCGCCGTGCCCAGCGAGCGTTCGATGCGGCGCACCAGATATTGCACGACATGCGGCTCGACCTCGACCTGGCGGTCGGCGAACAGTTTGGTGATGACGCCGGCCAGCAAGAGATCGTCGGGCTCGTGGATCTCGACCGTCGCCGCCGCTTTCAGCCGCGAAGCGAGGTCCGGAAGCCTGACGCCCCAGGCGGACGGAAAGCGCCGCGCGGTCAAGAGCAAGGTCGAGCCGGCCCCGCGCACCGCATTGATCAGATGGAACAGCCCCTCTTCATCGACCGCGCCGGCATCGACGTCGTCGATCAGGGCAGGCCGCGCGCCGAGGCCCGCCATGCAGTCGCCGATGCGCCTGACCTCGACTGTCACGGCCCCGGCGCGGGCGCGCCAGATCGAGGCCAGGTGGGTTTTTCCAGAGCCCGCCGGACCGGCGAGCACGACCACCGGCGACGGCCAGTCCGGCCAGCGATCGACCAGCGCCACCGCCTGGCTGTTGGTGCCGGAGACGACGAGCTCGTCGCGCGAGTAACCGGTGCCGTGGCCGAGATCGAGCGGCAACTGGCGCGGCGGATCGATCTTGTTGTCCGGCATCTGGCTCAACTGCGCGGCCCACCGCTCCCGCGGCGACGCGCCGGCAGCGGCGGGACAGGTTCGGTGCTGTGGCCCTTGTAGAGCGGCGATTCCAAATAACGGGCGATGGCAAAACGCACCAGCACGGCAACGGCGGCCGAGGCCGGCACGGCGATCAGCAGGCCGACGAAGCCGAACAGCGCGCCGAAGGCAAACAGCGAAAACATCAGCCACACCGGATGCAGGCCGACGCTTTTTCCCACCAGCCTCGGCTGCAGGATGTTGCCCTCGATGAACTGGCCGACGAAGAACACGCCGGCCACCGCCGCGATCATGGTCCAGTCGGGCCAGAACTGAACGAAGGCAACGCCGACGGCCAGGACCAACCCGGTCAGCGAGCCGACATAGGGGATGAAGGAGATCAGCCCGGCGAACAGGCCGATCAGGATGCCGAAATTCAGGCCGGTCAACGTCAGGCCGGTGGCGTACATGGCGCCCAGCACCAGGCACAGCGTGCCCTGGCCGCGCACAAAACCGGCGGTAGCGGTGTTGATGTCGTTGGCGATGGCCCTGACGGTCTTGACATAATCGCGCGGCACCCAGCTGTCGACGATCGCCACCATGCGGTCCCAGTCGAGCAGCATGTAGAAGGCAACGACTGGTGTCACCACGAACAGGCTGACCACCGACACCAGCGCCACGCCGGAGCTCCAGATCGATGTGAACACCGTGGTCAGGAGGCCGAAGCCGGAGGTCAGCAGCGAATTCAAGCCTTCGCGCAGGCCATTGGCGTCGACGCCGAATTTCTCTTCCAGCCATCTCGGATCGAAGCTGGTGATCAGGGTCTGCAGCCGGGTCAGGTATTCCGGCAGCTTGCTGGCGAAATCGGCCATCTGCGAGGCCAGCACCGGAACGAGGATGACGAAAGCCAGCACCAGAACGACGATGAAGGCAAACAGGATGACAACCGTCGCCATCAGCCTGGACAGGCCGAGCCGCTGCAGCCGGTCGGCGACCGGGTCGAGGAAGTAGGCGAGGACCATGCCGGCGACGAACGGCAAAAGGATGCCGCTGAAGACATAGAGGAAGACCGCGAGGATGATGGCGCTGATCAGCCAGAAGCGGATTTGGCGGCGAAACACGCCAGACGCGGCGGCATCGGCGGCCGCAGCCTCGGCTGCCGCGTCGATGTCCTGGTCAGGTGTCCGGTGTGGAGCCTTCGCCATAGCCGCTCATATGCCTCAGCCAAGCCACGAGATAGGCCGCGGCCGAAGCCACGGTCAAGACCCCGGACAGCAATATGAGCACCGGCCTGAGCGGATCGAGATCGAGGGCGAGGGCCAGTTCGCCCAGCACCACCGCCGCCAGCACGATCTGGATGGCGGTGTTGGCCTTGGACACGAACAGCGGCTTCATCTCGACCGGGTGGGCCATGACGGTGGACAAAAGCACGGCGCAGACGATCAGCGCATCGCGCGACACCATGGTGACGACCAGCCACAGCGGCAATTCACCGATGAAGCCCAGCACCACGAACACCGAGACCAGCAGCAATTTGTCGGCCATCGGATCGAGATAGGCGCCAAGCCGCGAAAACTGGTTGAAATGGCGAGCGATGAAGCCGTCGACACCGTCGGAAATGCCGGCGATGAGGAAGCCGGCGAAAGCCCAGTCCCAGTGCGCCTGCAGCATGGCCAGCACCACGCCCGGCACCAGCACGAAACGCATGATCGTGATCATGTTGGGGATGGTCAAACGCATGTCCCGTCGTTTCTGTTTTAATGATACATGATGGAGATAGGACGCTACGGCAAGTGGCGACGCTCTCTCCTCGCTCACCTGCTCCACCCCAGACCGAAAAAACGAACCTAGCGAATGACGATGGCACAGAGATTTACAATCGCCCTGCGTGTCACACTTTGCTATTTGGCCGGAGTAACAGAAAGCCTCCTAGCTTTCGCATCTTTTACAACTCCACACCGCGACGCGTCGATGCATGACCTTTTGATCAGTTTCGTTCTTGCCTTGGTGGTCGGCCTTCTGCCGTCTTGGCCTCTCTGGCTGGTGGCTGCCGCCATGGCGTTCGTTTTCGGGCGGTCAGTCGCCGTAAACCCGGGTGTCTGGACTGTGGCGGCAAGTTTGATCGCCGCCGTTTTCTCCTACGGGGTCCTCCCGAGCGACGAGGTCAGGTCCTTAGCGACCGTCGGCGCCCTCGCCGCTGCGCTGGCGGGCATTTCTTTCTACTGCTGGAGCGTAGGGAGCCCGGTTCGGCCGATCTCCAATTGAACATCGCCATCGCTCGCTTGCCTTGCGAGGCAAAAGCGTTCATGCGAAGAGCCCTCAAGCAAGTGGAAACAGAGATGAGCAGGCGCCAGAAATGAGCAAGCGCAAGAACGGGCTCACTTATGCCGAGGCGGGTGTCGACATCGATGCCGGCAATCTCATGGTCGAGAAGATCAAGCCGCTGGTGCGCGCGACGCGCCGGCCGGGCGCCGATGGCGAGATCGGCGGCTTCGGCGGCCTGTTCGACCTCAAGGCCGCCGGCTTCACGGACCCGGTGCTGGTCGCCGCCAATGACGGCGTCGGCACCAAGCTGAAGATCGCCATCGATGCGGGCAAGCACGACACGATCGGCATCGATCTCGTCGCCATGTGCGTCAACGACATCGTCGTGCAAGGCGCCGAGCCATTGTTCTTCCTCGACTATTTCGCCACCGGCAAGCTCGACCCCGACCAGGGTGCTTCGATTGTCGGCGGCATCGCCGAGGGCTGCCGACAGGCCGGATGCGCGCTGATCGGCGGCGAGACGGCGGAAATGCCCGGCATGTATCACGGCAAGGACTACGACCTTGCCGGCTTTGCCGTGGGCGCGGCCGAACGTGGCCAGCTACTGCCGACAGACGACATCGTCGAGGGCGACGTGCTGTTGGGACTGGCCTCGTCGGGCCTGCATTCGAACGGCTTTTCGCTGGTCCGCCGCATCGTCGCGACAAGCGGCCTTGCGTGGTCCGATCCGGCGCCCTTCAATGATGAAGCCACGCTGGCCGAGGCGCTGCTCGAGCCGACACGCATCTACGTCAAGTCGATCCTCAAGGCGATCCGCGGCACGCATGGCATCAAGGCGCTGGCCCACATCACCGGCGGCGGCTTTCCTGAAAACATCCCGCGCGTCTTGCCGAAGGATTTTTCCGCCGAGCTCGACCTCGACGCCATCGAGGTGCCACCGGTATTCTCATGGCTGGCGGAGACCGGCGGCGTGGCGCCCGAAGAGATGATGCGCACCTTCAATTGCGGCGTCGGCATGATCCTCGCCGTCGCCTCCGGCCAGGCCGCACAGGTCGCGGCCGTGCTGCAGGAGGCCGGCGAGACTGTGGCGCCGATCGGCCGCATCGTGCCGCGCCGCAACGCCGGCGTCATCTATCGGGGCTCGATCGGCCTATGAGCACGCGCAAACGCACCGTGGTGCTGATTTCGGGACGCGGCTCCAACATGACGGCGCTGATCGCCGCGGCCAGCAACCCGGACTATCCGGCCGAGATCGTCGGCGTCATTTCCGACCGGGCCAATGCCGCCGGTCTAGGCATCGCCGCGGCGCGCGGCATCCCTACCAAGGTGATTTCGCGGGCCGACCATACCAGCAAGGAAGCGCATGACGGAGCGATCGACGCGGCACTTGT
Organism: Mesorhizobium sp. M6A.T.Ce.TU.016.01.1.1; assembly: GCF_003997065.1. NCBI lineage: Bacteria > Pseudomonadati > Pseudomonadota > Alphaproteobacteria > Hyphomicrobiales > Phyllobacteriaceae > Mesorhizobium > Mesorhizobium sp. M6A.T.Ce.TU.016.01.1.1. The sequence goes on from NZ_RZTJ01000037.1 coordinate 13,085, forward strand.
CTCGTTCGGCGCCGAGATCGTGACGCTGGCCGGTTACATGCGCATCCTCGGCGCGCGCTTCGTCGAGAAGTGGCTGGGACGGATGATCAACATCCACCCTGCCCTGTTGCCTGCTTTCAAGGGGCTGGATACGCATGCGCGAGCTATCCGCGCGGGCATTCGCATCCATGGTTGCACGGTGCATTTCGTCACGCTCGATATGGATGACGGCCCGATCATCGCCCAGGCTGCCGTGCCGGTGATGGTCGGTGACAATGAGGATACGCTTGCCGCCCGCGTGCTGAAGGCCGAGCACCGGCTTTATCCGCTGGCGCTCGGGCTGGTCGCCGAAGGCAAGGCGCGGATGGAAGGCGGCCGTACCGTGCTTGCCCACTTCGCCGACGATGCAGACAACAGCACTTCCGTGGTCATGGCGCCCGATCCGCTGCGCGAGGAGACCGATCTCGAGCATCTGGCGCGCATCACACCATGAGAGCCATCCTTGAAGATGGTAGCAAATATTGCTACCATCTTCACAAGGAGACAGTTTGATGGCGACAGTCGAAAAAGTCAGCGTGGCGCTTTCCCCCGAACTGCTGGACATGGTCAAGGGCGCGGTGGCCAGCGGGCAATACGGTTCGGCAAGCGAAGTAATCCGCGAAGCGCTCCGCGAATGGCGCCTTCGCCAGCCCTTGCGCGAAGCGGAAGCGGAGCGGCTGCGGAAAGCCTGGACGGAAGGGCTGGAGAGCGGCCCGTTCGCGCCTTTCGACATCGAGGACATCAAGCTGAAGGCGCACAGCCGGTTCAGCGACGCTGCCAAAAAAACACAGCGGAATGGCTGACATCCTCATTGTCCGCAGCCCGGCCGCCGAAAACGATCTGATCGAAATCTGGTTTGGCATTGCGACGGACAGCCCGCTTGCCGCGGATCGCTTTCTGGACGCCATAGCGGCGCGCATCTTGCAATTGGCCAGCTTCCCTGAATCCGGCCCCAAGAGACCGGACATCGGCGCCGAGGTGAGAGCGCTGACGATCGGCAATTATCTCGTGCTTTATCGCTTGGCAAAACAACGCGTCGAGGTCGTTCGCTTCGTGCATGGCGCGCGCGACGTCTCGGCGCTATTTTGAAAGATCATGGCAACTGCAATTGGCAGCAGCTGGCGGACATCACGCCCTGAGCAGAGGCTGGCATGGCGACAATGAAACAACTCCTTCTTCTGCGTCATGCCAAGTCGAGTTGGGACGATCCTGACCTCATCGACTTCGACCGGCCGCTTTCCGGGCGCGGGCTGAAGGCGGCCCCGCTGATCGGGCGCGAACTGGCCAGGCAGGGCTGGCTGCCCGATGTGGCGCTGGTATCTCCAGCGCTGCGCAGCCGCGACACATGGCGGCTGGTCTCGGCGGAATTGCCGGCGAAAACGCCGGCCAAATTTGTTCAGGCGCTCTACGAGGCCAGTGCGGCAGACGTTCTCGCCAAGGTACGGCAGGCAAATGCTGTAACAAGCACCCTTCTGGTGATTGGCCACAATCCCGGTCTGGAGGAATTCGCGCGCCGGCTTGCCGGCGCCGGATCGGATGCCGCGGCACTCAAAAGGCTTGAAGAAAAATTTCCGACGGCGGCGCTTGCCCGCTTCGTTTTTGACGGCGACTGGGCACGGCTGGCCCTCGACGAGGCGCGGCTGACACACTGCGTTTGGCCGAAGGATCTGCGCTAGCGCATGGCCCGAAAATCGGAATCGATTTTTGCTGCGCTGACTTTCAGTTCGGAAAGGATCATGCGCAAAAATCAAAGCGTCATTTGTGCGTCCCAAAAAGGGCGGCGCTGCTGACGGTGACTCGATATGCAAAAGCAAGAGCGGCGGGCCAAACCCGCCGCTCTTTGAGTTCCGGAGCTTGAGGACTTAGCGGCGGCCCCAGTTGCCCCGGCCAGATTGAGGCGCGACGGACTGATCCGAGCCGGACTGGCGCGTCGTATCGGTGTTGACGGCATTATGCTCGGTCGGGAGCAGCTTGCGGATCGAACCCGTGAGCGTGTTGTCGACATTTCCAACAGGCGCATTGCCAACCGGCGCAGCCGGCTGGTTGACGCCGTCCGAACCATAGTGGTCGCTGCCGGCAAAGGCGCTGCCTGTAGCAATGAGGACGGCAGCGGCGGTAAGAGCAATCTTGGTCATTTTTCAGGTACTCCAGTATTTCCATGTTTTCAGTGTTGTTGTCCGTCTAGTGGCGTGCCTTGGGAGGATCTCGCGTCGTTCGGACTAGTGTGAGGTGGGTTGGCAGTGCCGCGATTTCCAATCACGAAGATGTTCCGGCTAAGCCCGGAATCGGGTGCTTGAAATCCGCCAAAAGGCTTCCTTCGCCACAATCTTTTGCATTCTTTTCAATTTGTTATGCGAATTTGCCTGCCGCGAGGCGCAGGCATTTGCTGAGCCGGCGTTCACCCGGTCCTGCACGATGCGTCAACAGAAACGAACCGATCGGTTCGATTCCTCCACTGATGCGCAAACGAAATTTCGCAGAGCTACCGGCTTTGCGTTGCCGCCTTAGACGTGCACGTCACCAAAGGAGAGTTCGCCATCGTCGCCAGCAGCCAGGAAGGCAGTGACCAGCAGGCCGGCATAGAGGGCGGCGACCAGCACGACGATGACCACGCCGGGAATGGGCCCCAGGGCAGCGCCGGTGACGGCCTCGCGCACCGAACCGACGAAGCCGATGCGGACACCCTCCGTTAGAAGACTGGGTGTCGACAGTTTGAGGATCCAGGCCATCAGCAGGATCAGCAGCATGTGGATGTAGTTTCGACGCAGACGACGCGCCAACGCCGCTCGTTGCGAAATGAGGAATTTTGGAGCGCGCAGGCTTTCGCCGACGATCAATAGCCAATCGGACGCAAAGTCCGGCTGCGGCGAGAATATCTGCGCGAAATAGTGCCGTTCGAACTGGCGCACGCGGGCCCGGTAAACGTCGAAGAAGCGATATCGCCGCGCTTCTATCCACAGCAGCAACAGGACAAGCAGCATGGCAAAAAGCAGCACGCCGTGATGCGCGCTAGCCGTCGAAAGCGAGACGGACAGCATCGCCGCGACGACCGTTATCGCCCAATTGCTCGTCCGGTCCAGGCGGTCGCGCCACCCCGTCATGCGTAGAATTTCGGCGCGATGAAAGTGTGACATCGTGGTTACGAGTTCGCCGGGCGAAAGCGTTCTTCCAATGGGGTCCGGCGCTGCCGACACATCTGCCATCTCCATGCCTCCGACCGCCACGCAAAAACGGCTGGAGGGATATATCGTTCCGACGCTTCAATTGGCCGAGCGCAGCCAGACCTTGTTGTCGTGAAAAGCCGCACCGCCATAGGGCGCTGGCGCGTCGGCGCCGGTTAGCACGTTGATGCCCTCGCCCCGCTCATGGGCGCTGTTCGGCCATATGCCCTCGGCCACTACGACGCCGCGCTTGAGGCCATCGAACAATCTTGCGTGCAGCACGACTTCGCCGCGCGCATTGCCGATCTCGACGCGATCGCCGTTGGCCAGCCCATAAGCTGCCGCATCGTCCGGATGCAAAAGCAGTTCCGGCCGGCCCTCCTTGGCCTTCGACACCGGCGTCTCCGAAAACGTCGAGTTGAGGAAATTGCGCGCCGGCGAGGTGGTCAGCCGGAACGGATGCGCCGCATCCGCCACCTCGATCAGGTCGATATGGTCGGGAAATTCCGGCAGGCTTGCCACCGGCCCGAACAGGCCCATGCTTTTCGGCGGCCGGTTGGGCGCCGCCTGACCGGTCCAGTCGGCGCGGAAGCGGAATTTTCCGTCCGCGTGGCCGAAGCCGTTGATGAAATGCGCCGCCTCGAAATCCGGCTGCAAATCGACCCATTTTTCGTCCCTGAGGCTCGAAAAACTGCCCAGGCCCCGCTTGCCCAGGATGATGTCGATATGCTGTTGCTCGGTCATGCCGAAGCCAGGCTTTTCGCCAACGCCCAGCCTTTTACCGAGCTCCTCGATGACGAAATGGTTGGTGCGCGGCCCTTCCGGCGGGTCGATCAGCTTCGGACCGAGCGTGATATGCTGGTTACCGCCGCCCTTGTAGACGTCATCATGCTCGAGGAACATCGTCGCCGGCAGCACGACATCGGCAAGTTTTGCGGTGTCAGTCATGAATTGCTCGTGCACGCAGGAAAATAGGTCGTCGCGCAGAAAACCCTGCTTCACCAGCCGCTGCTCCGGCGCGACATTGACCGGATTGGTGTTCTGGATCAGCAGCGCCGTCACCGGCGGGCCGCCATAGAGCGCATCCTCAGCGCCGGTCAGCACGGGGCCGATGCGCGAATGGTCGAGATGGCGGATCGCGGGATCGCGCATCCGCGTGCCTTCCAGCAGTTCCTGGTTCAGCTTGAAGATGCCCGAATTGGAATGGAACGCGCCGCCGCCCTCATACTGCCAGCAGCCGGTGACCGCGGCGATCGAGGCCGCGGCATGCATGTTGACCGAGCCGTTGCGCTGGCGCGAGAAGCCGTAGCCGAGGCGGAAATAGGTTTTCTTCGTCGTGCCGACGAGATGGGCGAATGCCTCGATCTCGTCGACGGAAAGCCCGGTGATACCAGCCGCCCATTGCGGCGTCCTCGTCTGAAGATGCGCTTCCAGACCGTGCGGGTCGTCGGTGTATTTTTCCAAATAGGCGCGGTCGGCCATGCCGTCACGAAACAGCACATGCATCACTGCGCAGGCCAGTGCGCCGTCGGTGCCGGGCTTCAGCACCAGGCCGAGATCGGCCTGTTTCATCGTCGCGTTCTCGTAGACGTCGATGACGACGATTTTCGCGCCGCGTTCCTTGCGCGCCTTGATCGCGTGGGTCATGACGTTGACCTGGGTGACCACTGCATTGGTGCCCCAGATCACCACGCAGTCGGACTTGGCCATCTCGCGCGGGTCGGGACCGCGCAACGCGCCGGCGCCCATCATCCAGCCGGTCCAGGCCAGGTTGGTGCAGATCGAACCGAAGAAGCCGGAATATTTCTTGGCGTGCCTGAGCCGCTCGATGCCGTCGCGCTGCACCAACCCCATCGTGCCGGCATAGTAATAGGGCCAGACCGTCTCCGAGCCGTATTTTGCCTCGGCCGCGATGAACTTTTCGGCGACGAGGTCGAGTGCCGCCTCCCAGCTCGCTTCCTTCCAAAGGCCCTCACCCTTGGCGCCGGCGCGGATCAGCGGCTTCAGCAGGCGGTCGGGGTGATGGACGCGGTCGGCATAGCGGGCGACCTTGGCGCAGATGACGCCTGATGTGTAGCTGTTGGCCTTGGCGCCATGGACGCGACCAATGCGCCTGCTGTCGAGCAGCTCGACCTCGAGCGCGCAGGTCGACGGGCAATCATGCGGACAGGCCGAATGGCCGATTCTGAGCTTGGCGTGTTGATTCATAGGGCCAAACTAGCCGTATATGGCAGCGGCGTGTAGGGCCAGATGGCGCTACTCCGCCGTGCCTTCCTCGTATTCCGCCGACATCGACAGCCATTTTTCTTCGTGGGCGGCCAACGTCTGGGCAAGCTGCGAGCGCTCCTTGGCCAGCTGTGTCGCCGTCGACGGGTCTTTTTCATAGACCGCCGGATTGGCGAGCTCGTCCTCGATCAAGTCGATGCGCTTGCGGATGCGGTCCATCAGCGCTTCTGTGGCGCGGATCTCCTTGGCCAGCGGCTCGAAGGCCGCGCGGCGTGCCGCCGCGTCGCGGCGACGGTCGGCCTTCGAGGCTTTTTCGGCCTCGCGCTTGCCGCGGCGGTCGCCGGACACGCCGGTGACCAGCGTCTTGTAGTCCTCGAGATCGCCGTCATAGGGATTGACCGCGCCGTCCTTGACCAGCCACAGCCGGTCGGCCGTCGCCTCGAGCAGATGGCGGTCGTGCGAAATCAGGATGACGGCGCCGGGAAATTCGTTCAGCGCATGGATCAGCGATTCACGGCTGTCGATATCAAGATGGTTGGTCGGTTCGTCGAGGATGAACAGGTTTGGTCCTTCGAAGGCCGACAAGCCCATCAAGAGCCGCGCCTTCTCGCCGCCGGACAGGTCCTTGGCGGCGGTGTTCATCTTCTCGGTGGTCAGGCCGAACTGGGCGACACGGCCGCGCACCTTCGATTCCGGTGCTTCCGGCATCAGCCGGCGGACATGCTCATAGGCGTTTTCGTTCGGTCGGAGGTCGTCGAGCTGATGCTGGGCAAAGATCGCCACTTTCAGGCCGGGCGCCACCGTCATGGTGCCGCTCTCCTGCTTCAGCCGGCCCGACAGCAATTTGGCAAAGGTCGACTTGCCGTTGCCGTTGGCGCCGAGCAGCGCGATGCGGTCGTCGGCATCGATGCGCAGCGTCATCTTCTTCAGGATCGGCTCACCCTCGACATAGCCGACATTCACATTGTTCAGCGCAATGATCGGCGAGGCCACGGTCTTCACCGGCTCGGGGAAGGAGAACGGCCGCACGTTGTCGTTCACAATCGCGGCGATCGGCTTCATCTTCTCCAGCGCCTTGATACGCGACTGCGCTTGTCTCGCCTTAGAGGCCTTGGCCCGGAAGCGCTCGACGAAGGACTCCATGTGCTTGCGCGCGGCTTCCTGCTTGACCCTGCCCTTCTCCTGGAGCTCGCGCTGCTCGGTGTATTGGCGCTCGAACTGGTCGTAACCGCCGCGCCAGAAGGTCAGCTTCTTCTGGTCGAGATGGACGATCGAGTTGACGGCGCGGTTAAGCAGGTCGCGGTCGTGCGAGATCAGAAGCACGGTGTGCGGATATTTCGACACGTAGTTTTCCAGCCACAGCGTGCCTTCGAGGTCGAGATAGTTGGTCGGCTCGTCGAGCAGCAGCAGATCGGGCTCGGCAAACAGCACTGCCGCCAGCGCCACCCGCATGCGCCAGCCGCCGGAGAAGGACGAGGCCGGCCGCCGCTGGGCGTCGTCATCAAAGCCGAGGCCGGCGAGGATGGTGGCGGCGCGCGACTCGGCCGAATGCGCGTCGATGTCGGCCAGCCGCATGTGGATGTCGGCGATGCGGTGCGGATCGGTCGCCGTCTTTTCTTCTTCGAGCAATGCGGAGCGTTCAAGGTCGGCCTTGAGCACGATCTCGATCAGCGGCTCCTCGGTGCCGGGCGCTTCCTGCGCCACCTGGCCGATGCGCGTGTTCTTCGGCAGGCTGATCGAGCCGGTCTCGGAGGCGAGATCGCCGGTGATCGCCTTGAACAAGGTGGTCTTGCCGGTGCCGTTACGGCCGACAAGCCCTGCCTTGCTGCCGGCCGGCAAGGTCAGCGAGGCATGGTCGAGAAGCAGGCGTCCGGCCATACGGAGCGAAAGGTCGTTAATGATCAGCATGGCCGCGCTTTTGCACGGGACGTCGGCGCTTCGCAAGACCTTGAGCGCCGGTTGGTTGCATAAGGCATGAAAATGGCCGGCGGCGGCAGGTTGCCTGATGCCGCGGGAGGGGAAGACGATCGATCCAATCGCCGGCCTCGCCGGATCAGAGGGCCGACTCTGAATTGGGCCGGGAACCTGCAGCGACGGCGCGTCGCCTGGCGAGCATCGACTACTCGCATCCGAAAATTGCGCATTTGTCAGTTAATTGCCCGTGCAACGCGGTCGTCTTCAGCGATCGCACCATGACGCAAGGGCAAGACTCAGCTATGTCTAGGTGTGCGGCGGACCTGATACCCGCCTGGCCGGCGCCATCTCCTCCCAAGCGGCGCCGGCCATTTTTTCCCACAGCGTTCACTGTGCCGGCGGTGTGCCGGGTTGATCACCGCCTGACATCGATTTGGGTGCAGGGTCGACCTGCGGGTTTTGATCGACGGTGCCGGGGGCCTTCGTCGGCGGGATATTGTTGTCGCAAGCCGCCACAGCCAGGGCTGCGGCTAAAGCCAGCAAGATTGAGAGCTTATTCATCGCAACCTCCTGTCACCGGGCAAACGAGACGGTGCCGATTTGGTTGCACGCTCAGGCAGAGCTCGGGGCGTTTGGAGAACGGGGGAACAAAAAGCCGCCTCTTCGGTTGGTCCACACCAATGGAGAAAATCATGATCCGTCTGCTCATAGCAGGGGCCGCCGTCTACGTGGCCTACCGCATAGTCAGGGAAATCATCGACGAAGTGCCCGACGACTTCGATCCGCTGTTGCTGCCACCTCCCGAAGACGACAAGTCGCTGCGGCGGCAGTCGGCGGCGATGGGCGTAGAGCCAGAGCGCTAGATCGAATTCATCGGCTGGTGCGTCAATAGGGTCGGCGCGTCGATCGCAACTCTCACGTCGAAACCGTTGCGAACAAAGCAGAAACGATGCTTGATGGGCAATGAACCTCGCTGCCCGTGATTCGACCTTCCGGCCTGCCTATCTCGCGAAGCTGAATGCCGAGCAGTGCCTTGCCGTCGAGCATGGCGACGGCAAGGTCGCTGGCCCGTTGCTGGTAATCGCCGGCGCCGGCTCCGGCAAGACCAGCACGCTGGCGCATCGCGTTGCGCATCTGATCGTCAGAGGCGCCGATCCCAGGCGCATCCTTTTGATGACGTTTTCGCGTCGCGCCGCATCGGAACTCGCCAAGCGGGTCGAGCGCATCGCCGGCGAGGTGCTCGGCCGGGACGCTTCAGTTATCACCGATGCTCTCACCTGGGCCGGCACGTTTCACGGCATCGGCGCCAGGCTGCTGCGCGACCACGCGCTGGAGATCGGCCTCGATCCGGCCTTCACCATCCACGACCGCGAGGATTCGGCCGACCTGATGAACCTCGCCCGGCACGAACTCGGCTTCTCGAAGACGGAAGGCCGTTTCCCGACCAAGGGCACGTGCCTGGCGATCTATTCGCGCGCCGTCAACGCGCAGGCGCCGCTTGGCGAGGTTCTGGGTTCGGTGTTTCCCTGGTGCGCGGGGTGGGCAGAACAGCTTAAGGCGCTGTTCGCCCGATATGTCGAGGCCAAGCAGGCGCAGAACGTGCTCGATTACGACGACCTGCTGCTCTACTGGGCGCAGATGGGGGGCGAGCCGGAGATATCGGCGCATCTGGGTGGGCGCTTCGACCATGTTCTGGTCGACGAATACCAGGACACCAACCGGCTGCAGGCCTCGATCCTCACGGCACTCAAGCCGGACGGATCCGGGCTGACGGTGGTCGGCGACGATGCGCAGTCGATCTACTCGTTTCGCGCGGCGGAAGTGCGCAACATCCTCGACTTCCCAAAACAGTTCGCGCGGCCGGCCGAGATCGTCATGCTTGAGCGCAACTACCGCTCGACCGAGACCGTCCTGGCCGCCGCCAATGCGGTGATCGGCGAGGCCTCGGAGCGCTTTACCAAGAACCTATGGACGGAGCGTAAATCGGCCGAAAAGCCGAAGCTGGTCAGCGTTCGCGACGAGGCCGAGCAGGCGAGTTACGTCTGCCAGGCGATCCTGACCGAGCGCGAGGCCGGCACGGCGCTGAAGGCGCAGGCCGTGCTGTTTCGCGCCTCGCACCACAGCGGGCCGCTGGAGATCGAGTTGACGCGCCGCAACATCCCGTTCGTCAAATTCGGCGGGCTGAAATTCCTCGACGCCGCCCATGTCAAGGACGTGCTGGCGGTGCTGCGCTTCGCCGAAAACCCGCGCGACCGCGTCGCCGGTTTTCGCGTGCTGCAGCTCTTGCCCGGCATCGGCCCTTCGGCAGCTTCGCAGATCGTCGACACCATGGCCACGTCGCTCGACGAAGCGATGGGTCTGGCGCGCTACCGGCCGCCGCAACGCGCCGCCGACGACTGGCAGGGTTTCGTCACGCTGTTCTCGCAGCTTCGCACCGGGTCGGGAAAATGGCCTGTTGATCTCGAACAGGTCAGGCTCTGGTATGAGCCGCATCTCGACCGCATCCACGAGGACGCAACGACGCGCCGGGCCGATATTCTGCAGCTCGAGCAGATCGCCTCGGGCTATGCCTCGCGCGAGCGTTTCCTCACCGAGCTGACGCTCGATCCGCCGGATGCAACCAGCGACGAGGCCGGACCGCCGCATCGCGACGAGGACTATTTGATCCTGTCGACCATCCATTCGGCCAAGGGCCAGGAATGGAAGAACGTCTTCGTGCTCAACACCGTAGACGGCTGCATCCCGATCGACCTCGCCGTCGGCTCGAAGGAGGATATCGACGAGGAGCGCCGCCTGCTCTACGTGGCGATGACGCGGGCCAAGGACGGCCTGCATCTGGTCATGCCGCAGCGCTTCTTCGTCCACGGCCAGGCGGCGCGTGGCGATCGCCACGTTTACGCCTCGCGCACCCGCTTCATCCCAGCCTCGATCCTCGGTGCCTTCGAACAGACATCATGGGCGAGCGTCCAGGCCAAGGACGATCCGCGTCGCCAGCCGCAAGTGCGCGTCGACCTCGGCGCCCGCATGCGTGACATGTGGAAGTAGGCCGCCTCTTCGGCACGGCGCTCATGCCACTGAGCTTGGTGGCGAAAATCAAATCTCGGCAACATGGAACCTGATGCCGCAATCCGCGTTTCTGGGCGTCCGACCCAGATCGGAGAGCGGCGTCCGCCGTCACCTCCGCCCAATACGAGAGGCCAGAATGCACGACACGATGCCCTTCACCCCGGTCGCCGTTACCGTCGGCGCCGGCCATAAGCGCATGATCGCTTCGCTCTTCGACATGCATGAGTTCCTGACCGAGTTCCCGCCATCGCGACGACGCCTGAGCTATGGCGCGGCGGTGAAGGCCTGCGAGGCAGCACGCGCCGGCGAGATCTCGCCGGAAGCGGCACGCGATGCCTTGATCACCCTCGCGGTGACGGCAGGCATTCTCTGGCCTTCGGCGCAGCCGGCGGTCTCAGTCAAGCCGGTCGCCCGAGGCCAGGGCGGATACGCCGCCTGACGCCTGGCTAGGCCTCTTGCGAGCGTGACCCGTCGAGATGCTGCACATCTTCGACGGGTTTTACTTTCAATCGATCATGATCGATCCGGATGATCCCAAATCAGGCGTAGGCGCGCCCCTCGTCGCTACGCTGGAACAGCGTCAGGTCGAGTGACACCGAAGGCCGGCCCAGAACGGTTAGGATCGTGTGCGCCTGGCCGCGGTGATGGGTCTGGTGGTTGAAGAAATGATCGAGCGCCGGCGCCAATCTCTGCGACACGGTGCGCATGTCAGAGACGGTCATGTAGGAGAAGCGGCCGGACAAAGCCTTGTCGCTCAACGCCCCGACCCAGTCGATGATCCTCTTGTCTTCGGCCTCGCGCGCCAGCCGCAAGCCCGGCAAGGCGCGGTGCAGGATCGTGTCGAGCCTGGCCGGCGCGTCGCCCTCGCCGGTAAACCGCCTCATCCAGATGCGGTCGGCGGTCAGAACATGGTTGAGCGTGCCCATTATCGAGCCGAAGAAAGCACCGACATTGCGGTGGAATTCTTCGTCGTCGAGATCGGCCGCGGCATCGTAGATGCGGCTATTGGCCCACTGATTGTAGGCCGCAAACATCATGAAGTGCTGTCTCATCTTTTTCTCCCGACCCGCAAGACCCCGTTCCGGGTGCCTACCGCATCGGCCCAAAAATCGGTACCGTTTTTCGGAAAAAACACGATGCGTAGATTCAAAAACGCTAGAGCATACTTTGTGCATCCAAGTGGACGCACCTCGTTCTAGTAGACCGCAAGGAAGCCGCCGCCAATGACCATTCTGCTCTATGACCTCGTCGGACGCGATGCTGCCCGTCCGTTCAGCCCGCATTGCTGGAAGGCGGCGATGGCGCTCGCCCACAAAGGGCTCGACGTCTCAACCGTGCCGACACGCTTTCTCGAAGTGCCCACTGTCGAAGGCGGCGTTTCAAAGCTCGTTCCGGTGATCCGCGACGGCCAGAAGGTGGTCGCCGATTCCTTCGCCATCGCGCTCTATCTCGACGAGGCCTATCCTGAGCGGCCGACATTGTTTTCCGGCGACGGCGGCAAGGCGATGGCGCGGTTCATCGAACGCTGGTCGCAACTGACCATCCACCCCTATGTCACCACTGCGGCGATCATGGACCTCCACGCCATGCAGGACGAGGCGAACGCCGCCTATTTCCGCCAGAGCCGCGAGCAGCGCTTCGGCAAGAGGCTGGAAGAGGTGATGGCGGCGCGAGACACCGGCCTAGACGCCTTCCGCGCCTCGCTGGAGCCGTTGCGCTCGACGCTCAGCTATCAGCCGTTCATCGGCGGCCAATCACCGCTGTTTGCCGACTACATCGTCTTCGGCGCGCTGCAATGGGCGCGCATCGCCTCGCCCTACCGGTTGCTCGACGACAGCGATGCGGTGGCGCAGTGGTTCGAGCGCTGCCTCGATCTGCATGACGGCCTCGGCCGCAAGGTGGCGGCGGCTGTATAGGGGAATAGGGGAATAGGGGAATAGGGGAATAG
>NZ_RZTJ01000038.1:0-22622 GCF_003997065.1 Mesorhizobium sp. M6A.T.Ce.TU.016.01.1.1
ACCGACGCCCATCCCGAGACCCCGACCATTCTCTCCCCCACCGCCGAAGCCCCGGTCGAAGGGCTGCCGCCGGGTTTCGGCGAAGGCATCGCCGGCAAGGCCGCCTTTCTCATCGCCATCGCCTTCTCCATCTTCCAGATCTACATCGCCGCCTATGGCAGCCTGCCGAGCCAGGTGGTGCGCGCCATGCATGTCGGCTTCTTGCTGCTGCTCGGCTTTGGCCTGATCGCCAATCTGCGCGCCAAAAGCGCTGCGGCGAAAGCAGCGTTCTGGGCGCTCGGCGTGCTCGGCTTCGCCACCGGCCTGTATAATTGGGTGTTCTATGCCGACCTCATCCGGCGCTCCGGCTTCCTCACCACGCCGGACCTGATCGTCGGCACGGTGCTGGTCGTGCTGGTCTTCGAGGCCGCGCGGCGGTTGATGGGGCTGCCGCTTGCCCTGATCGCCTTGATCTTCCTCGCTTACGCATTTGCCGGCAATCACCTACCGTCGCCCTTCATCCATCGCGGCTATGATTTCGCCCAGCTCGTCGACACCTTCGCCTTTGGCACGGAAGGCATATACGGCACGCCGGTCTACGTCTCGGCCGCCTACATCTTCATCTTCGTCGTCTTCGCCGCCTTTCTCGAACGCGCCGGCATGATCGCGCTGTTCAACGATTTCGCCCTTGGCCTGGTCGGGTCGTGGCGCGGCGGCCCGGCCCAGGTCTGCGTCCTGTCATCGGCGCTGATGGGCACCATTTCCGGCTCCGGCGTCGCCAACGTGGTGGCCAGCGGCCAGTTCACCATCCCGCTTATGAAGCGCTTCGGCTTCCGCCCGGCTTTCGCCGGCGCCGTCGAGGCGACCTCCTCGATGGGCGGCCAGATCATGCCGCCGGTGATGGGTGCGGTCGCCTTCATCATGGCCGAGACGCTGAACATCCCCTATGCCGAAGTGGTCAAGGCGGCGATCATCCCGGCGCTGCTCTATTTCGGCGCCTGTTTCTGGCAGGTGCATCTGGAAGCCGGCAAGGCCGACCTGCACGGCATGGCCAAAGCGGATCTGCCCAATCCGTGGGACGCGGTGAGAAGACACTGGCCGCTGGTTCTGCCGCTTGCCGCGCTCATCTATCTGCTGTTTGCCGGCTACACGCCGATCTTCGCCGGCACCATGGGGCTGGCGCTGACCATCGTGCTCATCCTCGGCACGCCGCTGGCGGCGTTGATCGGGCCGCTTGCCTTCCGTATTGTCTTCTGGCTGGCGCTGGGGCTTGCCGCCGCCTCTTTCATGAAGTTCGGCGTCAACCTCCTCAGCCTTGTGATCGCGGCGCTCGTCATCGCTTGCTTCACCTTCAGGGGCGGACGCGAGACGTTGCAGATATGCATAGACTCGCTTGCCGAGGGAGCAAAGAACGCGCTGCCGGTCGGCATCGCCTGCGCCATTGTCGGCATCGTCATTGGCACGCTGACGCTCACCGGCATCGCCTCGACCTTCATCGGCTGGATCATCTCCATCGGCGAGAACAACCTGTTCCTGTCGCTGCTGCTGACCATGCTGACCTGCCTGGTGCTCGGCATGGGCATCCCGACCATCCCCAATTACATCATCACCTCGTCGCTGGCCGGGCCGGCCCTGTTGGCGCTCGACGTGCCGCTGCTGGTCAGCCATATGTTCGTTTTCTATTTCGGCATCATGGCCGACCTCACCCCGCCGGTGGCGCTGGCCGCTTTCGCCGCCGCGCCAATGGCCAAGGAGAGCGGCCTCAAGATCGGCATCCAAGCCACCAAGCTTGCCGTCGCCGGCTTCGTCGTGCCTTTCATGGCGGTCTACACCCCGGCGCTGATGTTGCAGGACGCCGGTCCGATCGCCGCCCAGTTCGGCTACCCCGTCGAGGTCGCCTATATCGTCGCCAAGGCCTGCATGGGCATCGTCCTGTGGGGCGCGGCCGCTGTCGGGTTCCTCGCCCGGCGCATGGCCTGGTGGGAACGTCTCGTCGCCTTCTGCGCAGGCGCGCTGCTGGTTGCCGCGCTGCCGCTCACCGACGAGGCCGGCTGGGCGCTCTCTCTTGTCTGGATCGGCTGGCACTGCTGGCGTGCACGGCAGGCGTCCGGGACCGCATGAGCCTCTGTATCCTGGCCGCCGGTAAGACGATGACGCTCACTGTGGCCGCTTTCACGCTTTCCTGGACGCATTCGGTGGAAAAGACGCATTGGCAGGAAGACTGGAAGGTGATGCCTTCCGGCCTGCAAATCGTCGAGGCACGGATCAAGGGCTCGGGCGCCGGCATGGAGCCGCCCGAGGGCGCGCTTCTGCGGGACGGCTGGTGGGCCTACACGCCCCCGATCAAGCCTCAGCCGCGCCTCGTGCTCGCCGCATCCGGCGCCACCGGCGAAGGCTGGACACTGTGCACGGTTGAAGACTGCCGCGAACTGGGCAAGGCGGCCGGCGGCACGATCGTGTTGGAACCGTGCGAGGGTTCGAGCCAGCCGCGATAGCGCACGATTAATCCAGTGAGCGGATGCGAGATCTCGACATGGAAGCGGAAGCGGCCGTTCTCCACGCTCTCAAAAGATGTCGAGCGCGGGCAAAGCCACATCGGCAGCTTCAGGCCAATAATGCTCCAGCGGCTCAGCACGAGCGACAGCCGGTTCTCCTCGGCGACCAGCGCCATGGCGAAGGTCAGCGGGCCGAAGCGTTCGCACAGCAACCGCTCGGATCGGCCGCATCCGGCGAACTGGCGGCTGGAGAAACCCTGCCCGCCGAATGTCCGCGTCCAGGTTTCTTCGTTTTCGTTGGCGTGGAAGCGGACATCGACCGGGATGTCGTCACGGGTCTTCGGAAACCCGACCAGCCAGGCTGCAAGCCGGCCAAACATATTGCCTCCGCGCTCGACGCTGGCGCGTCCCTGCGCCTTGGTCGTGCCATCGTGCATGGCGCGGATCTCCTTGGGCAGGTTTTGCCAGGCGTCGCCGAGCAAGGCGGCGTAGAGCGGCTTGTCCGCATCGGCGGTATCGTCCCTGAAGCCGGTATGGATCGTCCGGTTGGCAAACAGCGCTTCATAGTCCTCGAGTTCCAGGTCGCGCACGGCCGCCCGCGCTCCTGGCGCAGGCATATGTCCGTCCAGCGCCTTGCGCACCAGCGCCTCGACCGCCATCGACGGGATCAGCGGCCCGTCATTGCCCTCCGCCAGCAGATGCCATGAGCGCCTGACCGGCGTACGCGACCGATCCGCGCCTTCCACCGCGACAAACATGCCGCCGCGATGCTCGCCCCAGCGCAGCCGGTTGCTCGCCCAGTGCATGAGCGAAGCCAAGGGCAAGAGCGAGCGGACCAGGCCGGCGCGCACGAGCCAGGCGAGACCGATCAGAGCGCGGTGCAGCACTTCCGGCACCGGCCCGGCGCCCATCCAGATCGTCTGTGCCTGCGGCCAGAGATCGGCGAGCGCCCGCAGGTCCGGCACGTCGACCAGCGAGAACAACGTGCTCCTCAGCGGCAGGCGGCCGGGCGGCGCGATCGTGTAACGCATCTGTTCGGTGAACGGGTGGCCCTGCGACGGTTCGCCGTCGCGTGCGAGCTGCACTGGTTGTCCGGCATAGCCGGCAATGGCGCGGATGACGTTTTCGCCGACCCCGGCAAAGGGCGACGGCGCGATGCCGCCACGAATGGTCTCGACCCGCGCCATATCAAGAGATAGCCGGCGCACCGCCGCTGCCGTCAGCACCGGAAAGCTGGAAACTCCGGACAGCACGAAAAGACCGGTCTCGCGCGCCGCCGCGTCGAATGCAGAAACGCCGGCGACGAAATCCGACCCGTCGGCGAGATCGAGATAGTTGACGCCCTGGGCGATACAGGCCTCGATAACGCGGTAGCGCCCCTCGCCATAGGCCTGGAACGGACCGCTGGCGTCGACCATCGTGTCGGGACGCAATGAGGCCAGTTGCGCCGCAAGATCGCCGTCGCGGTCGAACTGCGCCGGCACGAGCCGCGCCTCAGCGCCGTGACGGCTCCCGCAATAGGCATTGGCTTTGGCAAGCGAGCGGCCGGCGATGATCAGCGTCAGGCGCGGTTGGTTCTCCAGCAGTTCGACGATGCGGCCGCCAAATGTGCCGTAGCCGCCGACGATGAGAACCTTCATCGGCTGCTCTCCCAAGCGCTGCCGCCTCGGGTAGCGCAGAAGCTTCCCAGGAGCCTTCGCTTAGCCAATCAGCCGCCCTTTCAGTTCAGCGGAGGGGATCTCGCAACTCTCTTTCCTGCCGAACAGCGCGTACCGGTTCTTCGCAATGCGGTCATAGAGCCAGTCGCGAAGCGGGCGCGGCAGCAGGAGCAGAGACCTCGCCGCCCGCCACGGCCAGCCCAGTTCGGCCATGACGGCGACGAAACTGTCCAGGCGGGTGAAGGCGGCGCCGTCGATGAGGACCAGATTGGTCTCGTAGCTATCCGTCCGCAGCCCGTATTTTCGAAACAGCGCTTCGCCGAGCGGCGACTGCGCCGTGGCGAAGCGGAAGCGGCTTTTGCGGTCGAGCCTGACCACCATGCGCACGAAGCCCGAGCACAGCACACAGACGCCGTCGAACACGATCAACGGATGGCTTGCATCGAAGGCTGGCTTTTCAGGAGGATGGTTTGGCTGGGTGGTCACGCGGGTCCGGGCTGCTTGGTGTCAAACGACACTAAGCTTGCCGGCGGCGAGATCAAAGCCCCAGAATCTCAGAACCTTGTTGTCGCACGCCGCCTGTCGGCGAGCGCAGGGCGCTCCGCACGATAGGTGGTCGCACGGTGATCGGCGGCCGGCCTGCAGATCCGGCTGTCATGACGGCTTTCCATGGTCGTCATCAGTGCGCGCTGATGCCGAGCGTGTGGCCGCGGCGTGCGCAGGCGGGCCCTGGGCCGCGCATGTAATAGCGCTCCGGCCGGTAGGTCGGCGCGACGAATTCGCGGATGGCGGCAGCGTAGCCGATGAGGTGCGTCAAGAAGTTCATTTTACCTGTCCCTGTCCCGATTTCGGATGTCCCTTCCGAATTGCGGAGATCATAGCGTCGAGGCGTGAATAGTCGGTGAACACGATGTTAATATCTGGTCGAAAATGCCTTGGTTCGTGGCCGCAATGCGGCTGATTCGGGGTCTTTCCATGCAGTTCGTCGACATTTCGGTCGATGTGACTTTTGCATCACATATGTTTCGTTTGGATGTCGCTGCGGCGCGCTTGTGTTTCAACCTTGGCCGGCGCCGCGAAATTTCCGTGCTTGCCCAGGGAAAGTCAGGAACCCGTCCGATAGCCGCACGTTGACGCCAAGAGCCGCACCAACCCGGCTCCAGCAGACAGCGGCTTCCGTGCGGGACCGCCGCCGGAACCCCAACACAGCAAGAATGATGGAAAGGCAAAAGCCATGGGTTTCTTTTCGAAAGACATCAAGACGCTGGACGACCTCTTCGTCCACACGCTGCGCGACATCTATTACGCCGAAAAACAGATCGAGAAGGCGCTGCCGAAGATGATCGACAAGGCGACCAATCCGCAATTGAAAGCCGGCCTGGAGAAGCACCTCGGGCAGACCAAGGGCCATATCGCGCGCGTCGAGAACGTGTTCGAACTGCACGGTGTGAAGGCCAAGACGGTCAACTGTCCGGCCATCGACGGCATTCTCGAGGAAGCCGATGAAGTCAGCGGCGACATCGACGACAAGGATGTTCTCGACGCCGCCCTGATCGCATCCGCGCAAGCGGTCGAGCACTATGAGATAACCCGTTACGGCACGTTGATCGCCTGGGCCAAGCAGCTTGGCCGCACCGACTGCGCCAATGTCCTGGCCAACAACATCAAGGAAGAGCAGGCGACCGACCGCAAGCTTACCGAGATCGCGGAGGCCAAGGTCAACCTTCAGGCCGCCGAATAGTCTTCTCGATCGAGGCAACGCCGGGCAAACCCGGCTTTGCCTCGCTTTTCGCGGTGCCGGAACTGAAACGATTTCTATCCGTTCAAGACCTCGTGCCGGCGTCGCCAAGCCGAAGCCTTCGACGCCATAGCAAATCCGCATAGGATCGCGTGTCATGGCCAGCCTTGAGCAGTATCACGCCAAGCGCGATTTCAAGAAGACCGCCGAGCCGGCCGGCAAGGTCGTTCGCAGCAGGAAAGGTGAGGCCGGCGGCATCTTTGTCATCCAAAAGCACGCCGCGACACGGCTGCATTACGACCTTCGCCTCGAACACAATGGCGTGCTGTGGAGCTGGGCGATAACCCGGGGCCCGAGCCTCGATCCGCATGAAAAGCGGTTCGCCGTGCATGTCGAGGATCACCCGATCGACTACGCGTCCTTCGAGGGCACCATTCCCAAGGGCGAATATGGCGGCGGCTCGGTCATCGTCTGGGACGAAGGCAGATGGCAACCGGAGACCGATCCGGCCCAGGCGATGAAAAAGGGCCATATCAGCTTCGAGTTGCACGGCCACAAGCTGAACGGTCTCTGGCATCTGGTGCGCCTGAAGCCGCGTCCCGGCAAAACGCGCGACAATTGGCTGCTGATCAAATCCGACGATGTCGCCGCCCGGCCGGGCGAGGACATTTTGCAGGAGGCGCCAGAATCGGTGAAGTCGGGCCTGACGATCGAGGAGGTCGGCGAAGGCAAGACCGCCGATGGCAAGAAGCCAAGGGTCTGGCATTCGAACAAACGGCTCGCTAGCAAGGCGAAGGCCAAGGCGGCAAAGCAGCTCGAATTCATTGAACCATGCCTCGCCACACTGCAAAGGGATGCCCCTCCCGGCAAGGAATGGCTGCATGAGGTGAAATTCGACGGCTACCGCATGCAGGCGCAGCTTGCCGGCACCGAGGTGCGGCTCTTGACGCGCACCGGCCTTGACTGGACGGACAAGTTCGGCGGCGAGATTGTTGCGGGACTCGGGCGCCTGAAATGCATGGATGCCATCATTGACGGCGAGATCGTCGTGCTGGCGGACAGCGGCGTCTCGTCCTTCGCGCTGCTCCAGGCGGATCTGTCGGCGCGCCGCACGGATCGTTTTCTCTATTACGTCTTCGACCTGATGCGTCTCGACGGCGAGGATCTGCGCACAGAGCCGCTGGTCGAGCGCAAGCAGGCTTTGCAGGACTTGCTTGGCAAACAGCCAGACAATTCGGCAGTCCGCTTCAGCGACCATTTTGCCGAACCGGGCAAGGTCATGCTGGAGCACGCCTGCCGCATGGGGCTGGAGGGTATCGTCTCCAAGCGCGCCGACGCGCCCTATCGCAGCGGCCGCGGCTTGTCCTGGGTGAAGTCGAAATGCACGCTTCGCCAGGAATTCGTCATCGGCGGCTACCTGCCGTCGGAGAAGACCGGGCGTGGATTGCGCTCCTTGCTGGTCGGCTACCATGAGGGCGGCAAGCTGCACTATGCCGGCCGTGTCGGCACCGGCTTTTCGATGCAGGGCACCAACGACCTGAAGAAGAAGCTTGATGCTCTGAAGGCGAAGACCTCGCCCTTCGACAGGGCGCTACCGAGGGGCAAAGGAGTGGTTTGGGTGAAGCCAGACCTTGTCGGCGAAGTGGAGTTCCGTACCTGGACGTCCGACCGTATAATACGCCACGCCTCGTTCCAGGGATTGCGCGAGGACAAACCGGCGGAGGAAGTCGTGCAGGAAAAGCCAAAGGCACCCGCAGGCGAGGCCGACACCAAGGCAAAGCCTGCCGGGGGCAAGGACACCTCTGTTGAATCGTCGGGGGCGGCAAAAACCGTCGTAAAGCTTTCTCATCCCGACAAGCTTCTGTGGCCGCAGGAGAAGGTATCGAAGCAGGGCCTGCTCGATCATTACGCTTTGGTCTGGCCGCGCCTACAACAATTCGTCGTCAATCGGCCGCTCAGCTTGGTGCGCGCGCCGGACGGCGTCGAGGGACAGCGCTTTTTCCAGAAGCATGCATCGGCCGGCATGCATGACAAGATCGCCAGGATGAAGGATCCGACGGACGGCGAGGAGATATTGTTCATCCGCGATTTCGACGGTGTCGCTGCCTTGGTCCAGCTCGGCGTGGTCGAGATCCATATCTGGGGCTGCACCATCGACGAACTGGATAAGCCGGACCAGATCATCTTCGATCTCGATCCCGACGAAGGCGTCGACGTGAAAGCGGTGCGCGCGGCGGCGCTCGAAATCCGCGGTAGGCTCGATGAGCTGTCCTTGCCGAATTTCGTCAAGACGTCGGGTGGCAAGGGCTACCATGTCGTCGTGCCGCTGAAACCGTCGGCGGATTGGGATGAGGTGAAAGACTTCGCCCATGATTTCGCCCGCGCGCTGGAACAGGCGGCACCCGACCGCTACACGGCGACGCTGTCGAAGAAGGCGCGCACCGGAAAAATCTTCGTCGACTATCTGCGCAATAGCCGCGGCTCGACCACGGTGGCGCCGTATTCGTCGCGGGCCAAGAAGGGCGCTACCGTATCGATGCCGGCGACCTGGGCGGAGATCGAGGCCGGACTGGCGCCGAACGCATTTCCGATCGGCGACAAGACGACGCTGAAGCAGTTGGCCGAAGCCGATCCGTGGAAGGATTTTTTCAGGCAGGGCAAGGTGCTCAAGCGCGGCTAACAATCAAGCGAGAAACACCTTCTCGAACGCCTGCTTGCCCGTCGGCGAAAAGATCACCGCGCGGCTGTCTTTCTCGCGCCGCGCCCATTTTTCCAAAAGGATCTTGTCGAGAATGGCCGCACCCAGCGTGCCGGCAAGATGTGAGCGCCGCACGCTCCAGTCGAGGCACGCCCGGCACACCGGTCGTCGCGCCTTGCTCTCGACACCGATGCCAATCGCGGCAAAATACGAGGCGGCCGACGGCCCAGGCCTGATCTCCTTGTCGTCGCGCAGGAGCACTTGTCGAGCGACAAGGCGGTCGAGCATCGCCACGGCCTGTTCTCCGGCGAGGTGGTCGTAGCAGACACGCGCCACGCGCATGGCCGCATCACGGGGACCCGGCCGGACCCGCTGCGGCCCGACCGCTGCGGCGACACCGGTGATGGCTTCGATCATGCCAGCCACCTGCGGCCCGGCGAGGCCGTAATAGCGATGCCGCCCCTGGCTTGCCAGCGTCAGCAGCCCGCCCTCCATCAGTTTCGACAGATGCGAGCTGGCGGTCGGCAGCGACACACCGGCCTCGAGCGCCAGTTCGCTCGCCGTCAACGCCGTGCCGCCCATCAGCGCGGTCAGCATGTTTGCCCGCGCCGGATCGCCGACCAGGCTGGCGATGCGGGCTATATCTGGTCCTTCACGCATAGTTCGTTCCTCATCGAAGCATTCTTGTCAGATAACCACTAACCTCCACTGAGATCAAGGAGACGACGATGACTGCAAGAACCGTTCCCGACGCCGTATCCACTGGCCGGTTCGGCCGCCGGCCGTTTCCGTTTTTCGTCTTGCGCCGGTTGCATTTGCGGCTTCTGGCGCGGTGGCACGACCGCTATCTTCAGCGCCTCGACCTTGCCGAGATCGACGAGCATCTTTTGCGCGACCTTGGCCTGACGCCGGAAGACGTTCGCCACGAATGCGCGAAATCCTTCTGGCAAGCATGACACCGGAGAAGTTGCCTAGCACATCGATCCGCTGAACGTTTCGACCCCGCTCGAACTATCGGCGCAACGAACCAAATTCAGCAAGGAGACAAAAGATGACCATCACCTGCTTTATCCGCTACGAGATCGACCCGTTCGGCAAGGCGGCGTTCGAGGAGTATGCCCGCAACTGGGGCCAGGCCATTCCGCGCTGCGGCGCCGATCTGATCGGCTATTTTGCTCCGCATGAAGGCTCGGCCACGACCGCCTACGCCGCCTACAACATCGACAGCCTGGCGGCTTATGAGGCCTACCGTGCCAGGCTGGCCGCCGATCCGGTCGGCAAGGCGAATTACGAGTTCGCGCGGCGTGAAAGATTCATCCTGAAGGAGGATCGCATGTTCCTGAAGCTGGCGTCCGGGCCGCATGCCTCTCTGGTGAAATTATGATCGCCGTCATCTTCGAGGTCGAGCCGGCAGCGGGCAAGCGCGATGCCTATCTCGGCCTCGCCGCCGACCTGCGCCCGCTGCTCGACGGCATCGACGGTTTTCTCACTATCGAGCGCTTTCAGAGCCTCACTGACCCGAATCGCATCCTGTCGCTGTCGTTCTGGCGCGACGAGGAGGCGGTGAAGGCCTGGCGCAACACGGAGGAACATAGGCGGGCGCAGAAGGCCGGCCGTGGCGGCATCTTTGCCGACTATCGTCTGCGCATCGCCCATGTCGTGCGCGACTATGGCCTGACCGAACGGGCCGAGGCGCCTGAGGACAGCCGGGTGGTGCATGGGTGAGTGGGACTATGCGGCCTTTTCCTTCTCCCCTTGTGGGAGAAGGTGTCGCCGAAGGCGACGGATGAGGGGTGTTCCAGCTTGGCACCGACTGCGACCCGTCCAACACCCCTCTTCCGTCTTGGCGCTACGCGCCAATCCACCTTCTCCCACAAGGGGAGAAGGAAAGATCGAGCTAAGCATTCCCGATCAGCACGCCGGCCGCAAACACCAGCGCGCCGCCCAGCACCACCTGGAAGGCGGCGCGCCAGAACGGCGTCTGCATGTAGCGGTTCTGCACGAAGGCGATCGCCCATAGCTCGAAGAACACCACGACCGCAGCGACAATCGTCGCCGTCCAGAAAAACGGGATGAGGTAGGGCAGCGCGTGGCCGAGGCCGCCCAGCATGGTCATGATGCCGACTGTCAGCCCGCGTTTCACCGGCGAGCCGCGGCCCGACAGCTTGCCGTCGTCGGAGGCCACCTCGGTGAAGCCCATCGAGATGCCGGCGCCGATCGAGGCGGCAAGCCCGACCAGAAAGGTCTGGAACGTGTCGTGCGTGGCGAAGGCGGCGGCAAAGATCGGCGCCAGCGTCGACACCGATCCGTCCATCAACCCGGCCAGTCCCGGTTGCACATAGGTCAGGATGAACTGGCGCTGCTCGGCCGCGGCTTCCTCGTCCTTCACCGCGCCCGGCACATGCTTTTGCTCCAGCCGCTGCGCCAGCGTCTCGTGGCCTTGTTCGGCCACCGCCAGATCATCGAGCAGCTTTCGCGTCGAGGCATCGCTGGTGCGTTTCGCCGCCTCGACGTAGAACAGATACGCCTGCCGCTCCATCGACTCGGCCTGTTGGCGCACATGCTCGATACCGAGCGGCCTGACCAGCCAGTCCGGCTTGCGCTCGTAATAACCTTTCACATGCTCGCGCCGGATCAGCGGAATGCGCTCGCCGAAACGCCCGCGGTGAAGCTCGATCAGCGAGTCGCGATGGCCGTCCTCCTCCTCGGCCATCTCCTCGAACACCTTGGCCGAATGTGGAAAACTATCTGCCAATCCATCGGCATAGGCCCGGTAGATACGCCCGTCGTCTTCCTCGGAAGAGATGGCGAGCGCCAGGATCTCTTGCTCCGAGAGCGATTCGAAGGGACGGCGGCCAAAGCCGAAAACACGGGAAAGCATGAGAAATTCACCCTAGTTTAGAATAGTTCTAAACTATGGTCTGGTGCGCGGTTGGTCAATCGCGCCCGTCGCCCGGAGGTTCAAAATTATTGGCTCTGGGGATCCTCCGCCGCCCTTAACTATTGGTGAATGTTCACCTATATAGCTGAACCTAAGCCAAGAGAAAGGAATCCGTAGATGCCGGCAAAGCAGCCCACCCATGCGTTTGACCCGAAACCTGTTCTCGACCTCATCGCCAATATCGAGGCCGACCTGCAGCGCCTGAAAGGCCTGGTCGAGCAGCAGGTCGAAAAATTCGATCCCGCCAATCCGCACAACAAGGCCCCCGACGGCAAGCTGACCGAGGAGGGCGTCGAGTGCTGCTACCGCATGTTCGACGAGGGCAAGTCGCGCTATTCGGTTGCCCAGCAGATGAAGATCTCCTTCGCCGCCGCCACCCATCGCTTCAACAACTGGCGCAAGATGGGTGGCGCCAAGCGGCGACGGACGCTTTTGGGGTGAGGCTTCGGCCAATCGCAAACGTCGGGGGCGCTGATAAGGCAACACGCTCGTCTCGCAATCGACGAATTGTGTCGGTCACATTTTTTCAGTGGTGCGCGGCCCTGTTTTCCGTGCACCATGGGCGATCTCACTTCGCAGGACCTCGCCATGAACTCGCCTCCCGGCATCGCCGATATCCACGCCGCAGCAATACGATTGTCCGGCCTGATCGTCGAAACGCCGCTGATCGAATCGCCGGAGCTGAACAAGCGCTTCGGCGCCAGGATTCTGTTCAAGCCGGAGACGCTGCAGCGCACCGGCTCGTTCAAGTTCCGCGGCGCCTACAACAAACTGTCTTCGCTCACCGAGGAAGAACGCAGCCGTGGCGTCGTCGCCTTCTCGTCGGGCAACCACGCGCAAGGTGTCGCCGCCTCGGCGGCGATGTTCGGCGTCAAGGCCATCATCGCCATGCCCACTGACGCGCCGGCCATGAAGGTCGGCAATGTCAGGAAGATGGGAGCGGAAGTGGTTCCGTTCGACCGTTTCCGCGATGACCGCATGACGGTGGTTCGCCCTTATATGGACCGGGGCATGGTCCTGGTCCCGCCATTCGACGATCCGGCCATCATCGCCGGCCAGGGCACGATCGGCCTCGAGCTGATGGCGCAGGCGAAAGCGCTCGGCGTGAGTCTCGACGCGATCGTCATTCCCTGCGGCGGCGGCGGCTTGAGCAGCGGCATCTCCATCGCGGTCAAGGATGCATCACCAGATACGGCCGTCTGGGCGGTGGAACCCGAGCATTTCGACGACACCTGTCGTTCGTTGGCCAAAGGTGCTCGGGTTTCGATCGAACCCGGCCACACGTCGATCTGCGACGCGCTCCTCACCGCCGAGCCGGGCGCGATGACCTTCGAGATCAACCGCAGGAATCTCGCCGGCGGCATTGCCGTTTCCGACAAGGCAGCGGCACAGGCGATGCGCGACGCCATGGCCCACCTCAAGCTGGTGGTCGAGCCTGGCGGCAGCGTCGGGCTGGCCGCGCTATCGTCGGGCGAGATCGAGCTATCAGGCAAATGCGTTGCCGTGGTGCTGTCCGGCGGCAATGTCGATTTCGCCACCTATGCGGAGATCATGGCGGCGGCTTAGGTGGCGACCAGTTCCGGGCCACGCGGCCGGTTAAAGGTGTCAAAGCGTCCCCTACGTGTCCAATCGAACCGTACCATTCAAGGACAGACAGGAATGAAACTGTTCTTCAGCCGCAATCCCAATCCTCGCCTCGCGGTCGCGGTGGCACGTTATCTCAACGCAAAGGTCGAGTTTGAATTCGCCTCCCCCTTCGCTCCCGGCCAGGCCGAGCGATTTCGCCCGCTAAATCCCAATCTTTCATTGCCCATACTTGTAGGCTCGGGAAAAAGCCTCTGGGAGGCCGACGCCATAGCTTGCCGGCTATCACGCGACGTGCATTCGGATCTCTGGCGCACCGGCGACGACGAACCCGAGATGATCCGATGGCTCAGTTGGGGGAAGGAGAACTTCGCAAGAGCTTGCGACGTCGTGCATTTCGAACGCGGGACCAAACAGCGATATGGGCTCGGCCCGATCGATCAGGGCCGGGTTGAGGAGGGCCTGAGAGACTTCCGCACTGCCGCTGCAACACTCGAGGCCGCGCTTTCGGAGCGAGAATGGCTGGTCGAGAATTCGGTTTCCTACGCCGACTTTCGAATGGCGACGTTTCTGCCCTTCAACGATGTCGCCAGATTGCCGCTCGATGATTATCCGTCTGTCAGCCGCTGGTATCGCCAGATTGAAGAAATCGATGCCTGGCGCGATCCCTTCAAAGGGCTGGATGCGCCTGAATTGCCGCCGGTTCCGGGTCAGGGCAAGCCGGCATGAACCTCCTCACAACCTAAAGCAAAGGCGAGACTCCGCCTTTTTCGGTTGATCAAAACGGGAAAAAAACGCTAATTGGCTCCCGCGAGGGACCATGCTGACAATTGATGAAGTGGGAGCGATCCCATTGTTTTCGGGTTTGCCGGTGGGCGAGCTGGAGCGGCTGGCGCGGACGGCGGCCGACCTTCATCTCAGCCCCGGAGAGTTCGCGGTTCACGAGGGCGGAGAGGCCGCGCTGTTTGCGGTTCTCGCCGGCAAGATCGAAGTTGTAAAGACCTTCGACGGCGTCGAGCGGACGCTCGGCTGGCGGCTGCCGGGAACGATATTCGGTGAGGTGCCGATTGCCTTGGGCTCGGGTTTTCCGGGCGGGTATCGCGCCACTGAGCCGTCCCGCGTCATGCGGCTCGAGGTCCAGCAATATTATTCCATCGCGGCGGTTTCAAAGGACGTGGCCCAAAAGGTCAGCGCGCTTGCGCGCGAGCGGATGGGCGGGCTGCAGAGCATCACCGCCGAGCCGCAGAAGCCGCGCGTGACACTGGTCGGCCATCGCTGGGACACGGCGTGCGGGGAGCTGCGCCGGTTTCTGGCCCGCAACCAGATCTCATTCACTTGGGTGTTGCCCGACACATCGGATGCCGAGGCCTTCTGGTCCGCCACGGGCAGGCCGGCTCTCGATGGTCCCGTTGCCCGGCTGGCGGACGGAGAGATCATGGAAAGTCCGGCCGTGCGCGATCTTGCCATTCGCCTCGGGTTGCAGACGCGCCCGCGCGGCGCCGAGTACGATGTGGCGATCATCGGTGGCGGCCCGGCCGGCCTTGCCGCCGCGGTCTACGGCGCATCCGAGGGGCTGCGCACGATCGTCGTTGAGCGTGAGGCGCCTGGCGGACAGGCGGGGACATCGTCGCGGATCGAGAACTATCTCGGCTTTCCCAGCGGAATTTCCGGCGACGAACTGGCCAGTCGCGCGCTGCAGCAAGCAAGACGGCTGGGCGCCGAAATCCTGGTCACCCGCTCCGTCGCCGGCATCGATCCTGTTACGCACGATCTGTTTCTCGACGGCACCGATGTCGTGCGGGCGCGCAGCCTCATCCTTGCAACAGGCGTGACATGGCGCCGTCTCGGCATAGACGGGTTCGACCGGCTTATCGGCAAGGGTGTCTACTACGGAGCCGCGCGCAGCGAGGCAAGCACCACCCATGGACTGGATGTCTTCCTGATTGGCGCCGGCAACTCGGCCGGCCAGGCAGCGCTGCATTTTTCGGGCCATGCGCGCAACGTGACACTGCTCGTGCGCGGCCCGTCCCTTGCAGACAGCATGTCCCACTATTTGATCGAGCAGCTCAGGGCGAAATCGAACGTAAAAGTCCAGCTTCGGTCGGAAGTCCAGGCCGTGCACGGTGAGACTCACCTGACGGCGATCGACATTCTCGACAAGGCGACCAACGAGGTGAGCCGGCACGATTGCGGCGGGCTGTTCGTTTTCATCGGCGCCAACGCCGAGACCGAGTGGCTGCCGGCCGATGTCGTGCGCGATGCCCGCGGATACGTGCTGACCGGGGACGATGTGAAGAAGGCCGGGGGCTGGTCGCACGACCGCGATCCCTATCTGCTCGAAACCAGTGCGCCCGGAATCTTTGCCTGCGGCGACGTACGCTTGAGTCCTGTCAAGCGGGTTGCGTCAGCGGTCGGAGAAGGGAGCATGGCGATCGCGTTCGTTCACCAGTATCTGGCGAATGAAGAGAAGGCCAAACGCGGCCAAAGCTAGGCCACAGGCCTTAGTCCAGCGTTCGGCGGAACCGCACCAGCGCCACGCCGGCGAAGAGCGCCACGAACCCGACGAGCCAGCCGATCTCGGTTGCGACCGCCGGCAGTTCGGCGCCCTTCAGCATCACCGCGCGGATGATGCGCAGGAAATGCGTCAACGGCAGGATCTCGCCGAAGATCTGCGCCCAGCCGGGCATGCCGCGATAGGGGAACATGAAGCCCGACAACAGGATCGACGGCAGAAAGAAGAAGAAGGTGAGCTGCAGCGCCTGCATCTGGGTGCGCGCCATCGTCGAAATGGTGTAGCCGAGCAGCACCAGCGCCAACACGAAGACCAGGACCGCCGCAAGCAGCAGTGACAACGACCCGGTGAAGGGAACGCCAAACAAAAGCTTGGCCGCCGCCAACACCACCACCACTTGCACGGCGCCGACCACCAGATAGGGCAGCACCTTGCCCAGCATGATTTCAAGCGGGCTGGACGGCATCGCCAGGAGATTCTCCATCGTGCCGCGCTCGGTCTCGCGCGTCAGCGCGATCGAGGTCATCATCACCATTGTCATCTGCAGGATGACGCCAAGCAGGCCGGGCACGATGTTGTATTGCGAGATGCCTTCCGGATTGTAGCGCCGGTGCACCACCACCTCGAGCTGGCCCCGGGCAGCTTCGGCGGCAGTTTCCTGCATGCCGCGTGCCCTGAGCAGCGCCTGGTTGGCGACCGTGCCGAGCGTCGAGATGGCGCCGCTGGCGACGGCTGGGTCGGTGGCGTCCGCTTCGATCAGGATCTGCGGGCTGTCGCCGCGCTCGACCCGCCTGGCAAAATCGGCGGGGATGGTGACGACGAAGGCGACGTCGCCGCGCGCCATCAGGAATTCCGCCTCGGCGGCACTTTGCGCGACATGGTCGAAGCGGTAGTAGCCGGTGGTCTGCAGCGCCGAAACCATGGCCCGCGTGTAAGGATCGCTGCTCATCGCCACCAGGGCTGCCGGCAGGCTCTTCGGATCGTTGTTAATGGCATAGCCGAACAGCACCAGCTGCATCAGCGGCACGCCCAGCATCATGGCGAAGGTGATGCGGTCGCGCCGCATCTGGATGAACTCCTTGATCAGCAGCGCGCCGAGCCTGGCGAAGGAAAAGACGCTGTTTATCCCATTTTTCATCCCATGTTGTCCTTCGAGCCGGACATGAACTGGATGAACACATCCTCCAGGCTGGTCTCGCCCGGCGTCACCGTCACGCCCTTGTGCTCTTTCTCGACATCGGCCAGTGCTGCTTCCAGTTCCTTCTTGTCGGAACCGACGACATGCAGCGTCGCGCCGAATGGCGCTACCTGGTCGACGCCGGGGCGGCCGCCGAGTGCGGCAGCAACCTGATCAAGCCGCGGGCCCTGCACGACGAAGGTCGTTAGCCCGGCATTCCTGACCACCTCCTCGACCGTGCCTGACGCCAGCATCTTGCCATACGAGATGTAGCTGATGCGGTGGCAGCGCTCGGCCTCGTCCATGTAGTGGGTGGAGACCAGCACGGTCAGGCCGCCGCTGGCCAGCCGATGGATCTCGTCCCAGAATTCACGCCTGGCTTTCGGATCGACGCCCGCCGTGGGCTCGTCGAGCAGCAGCAATCTGGGCTTGTGCATGATGCAGGCGGCCAATGCCAGCCGCTGCTTCCAGCCGCCGGACAGCGTGCCGGCCAACTGGTCCTTGCGCGAGGTCAGGCCGAGCTCCTCCAGCGTCTTAGCCACATGCTCGTCGAGTGGCTTCAACCCATAGAGCCGCGCCACGAATTCGAGATTCTCGGCGATGGTCAGATCCTCGTAGAACGAGAATTTCTGCGTCATATAGCCGACTTCGCGCTTGATCCTCAGACTGTCGGTGCGGATGTCGAAGCCGAGCACCGTGCCGTCGCCCTCATCCGGCGTCAGCAGCCCACACATGATGCGGATGGTCGTCGTCTTGCCCGAGCCGTTCGGGCCGAGGAAGCCGACGATCTCGCCTTCGGCCACCGTCATCGTCACATGGTCGACGACCGTCTTGTCGCCGAAGCGCTTGACCAGGCCGTGAACGTCGATGACGTTCATTTGCCGATGTCCGCCAGATCGACATCGACGATCTGCCCCGGCTGCAGGGCGCTGGCGTCGCCCTCCGGCCGCGCCTCGACCAGGTAGACCAGCTTCTGCCGGGTCTCCAGTGAATAGATCACTGGTGGCGTGAACTCCGGGTCCGGCGACACGTATCTGACGCGAGCCTTCACGTCCGGCCCGCAGCCATCGCAATGGACATTAAGCAGCGTGCCGACTTTCACCGACGAGAACGCACTTTCCGGCACATAGACGCTGAGCTTCACCGCGCCGTCCGGCAGCATCGAAATGACCGGCGCGGTCGGGCCGGCCGTATCACCGGGGTTGCGGATCACGTCGTTGACGCGGCCGGGCGACGGCGCCGCCAGCACGCGCTTCGAAAGCCGCCATCGCGCCTGCTCGAGCGCCGATTGCGCCTGACTGACCTGATTGTCGGCGGCCTTGATCGTCTCGGGCCGTGCCGGCAGGCCGCCAACGGCGAGATTGGCTTCCGCCTGACCGACCTGCGCGTTGGCTGTCTCCAGCGTGGCCGAGGCGGTATCAAAATCGGCCTGCGTGCCGGTGCCGCGTTTGAACAAATCGCTGGCGCGGCTGTATCTGCGTTTGGCGTCGGCGGCTTGCGCCCTGGCCATGTCGACCTGCGCCTTGAGCACCTCAATCTCTTCCGGCCGCTTGCCGACCTGCAGGTCGGCAAGTTGCGCCTGGGCCTGGGCAAGCGCCGCCTCGGCTTGCGCGACGGCTATTCTTGCGTCGGCGCTTTCAAGCGTCACCACCGGCGTGCCCGGCGCGACGCGGTCGCCGCGCTTGACCGAAATCGTCTCGACCTGCGCCACCTCGATCGGCGCGAGCAGCACATAGTCGCCCTCGACATAGCCGACGGCGAGCGGCGCGGCCGGTGCGCAGGCGCTGAAAAGCAGGGCGGCGAGCGGCAGAGAACAAAGAAAACTCATGACCTACGATCCTTCCGGGCGGCCAATATGGCCCCAAGGTTATCCGTCACCGCCGCTGCGATCTTAGCGGCCTCGGCGTCGCCGATCGCGCGCCAGCCCATGCGGCGCATCACCGCCTCGCGGCCGATGCGGAAATAGACGACCTGGCCGATCAGCGTGAACACGGTGAGCCGGGTAGCCTCACTCTCGGCGGGCTCCCCCGTCGCCTGTTCCCAGATCAGGCACAGCCGGCGATGCGCCGGTTCGAACACACCGTCATAGATACGGTCGAGCGCGGCGGTTGGATGGGACAGCTCGCGCAGGACGAACTGCACGATCTCGCCGGCTTCCGGCCTTGCCGCGATGAAGGCCACCATCCGCTCCAGTGCGACGAATAAATGTGCCCGCGCTGCCTCGGGATCGGCCATTGCCGCCGCGGGCGCTTGCAGATTGCCGATCGCCTGGCCGGCTATGGTCTGGATGGTGTCGACGATATAGTCGGCCGCAGCGTTGCGGAGCCCTTCCTTGCCGCCGAAATGATAGGCGATCGAGCCGATATTGGCCTTGGCCTCAGCCGCGATCTCGCGCGTCGACGTGCCGTCGAAGCCCTGGCGTCCGAACAGTTTCAGCGCCGCGCGGACAAGTGCCGTGCGCGTCATGTCGGCGGGAGATGCCTCGCGCCGCGGAGTTTTGGCGTTTGTCGATTTGCTCATGGTAAACGATTTAATCAATCGAATGATTAAAGTCAACTCGGCCCATCCCCGCCTTGCCATCTCTAGCCGCACGCGCTTTAGTGGATCCATGGTCAAGGAAATCGAGCGCAAGTTCCTGGTCTCCGGCAATGAGTGGCGGGATCTGGTCGAAGCGGATATCTGCATTCGCCAGTTCTATCTCGCCGCCGCATCCGGCCGCTCGGTGCGCGTGCGCATCAGCGACGGCGCCTCGGCAAAGCTGACGCTCAAATTCGGCAGCAAGGCCCGCGAACGCGACGAATTCGAATATCCAATCCCTCTGGCGGAGGCGGAAGAGATGCTGGCCTTCGCCATCGGACGTGTCATCGAGAAGACACGCCACCATGTTAGGCATCGCGGCCATCTCTATGAAGTCGATGTCTTCGGCGGGATGCTTAGTGGTCTGGTGGTCGCCGAGCTCGAGACGCCTGAGGACGTGCCGGACGAAATGCTGCCAGATTGGCTCGGCCGTGAAGTCACCGGCGAGCAGAGGTTCTACAACGCGTCGCTCGCCCTCGAGGGATTCCGGAGATCGCCGCATGAGCTATCGCATCAATCCGCGCCTGCCGTTGACCGGCGAGGTTAGGCGCATCCTCGCCGAGGAGATCGGCAAGGCGCTGGTCCATCTGGACACGGCGCGCGACAGGCCGGAACAGGGGCTGCACAAATGCCGCAAGCGGCTGAAGAACGTTCGCGCCTTGCTGCGCCTGGTCCGTTCCGGAGACGAAACATTTTGCGTGACCGAGAACCAGTGTTACCGCGACGTTGCAGCCCTGCTTGCCGGTCCGCGCGAGGCGACCGCGCTGGTTGAAACAATCGACCGGCTGGCAGCAAGCTTTCCCGAACAGAGCGCGGGTGGCGGTCTCGATGCCGTTCACGAGACGCTCGTCGCGCGCCAGCACGAACTGCATGGTGGAGCAGGCCTCGACGCTGCAATAGGCGCGGCGATTGCGGCTTGCGAGGAGGGCATCAGCCGGATCGACATATTGGTCTTGCCCGACCAGCCCGAACAGGCCGCCGATGTGCTTGCCGACGGCGCCCGCATCACCCTGCGCCGCGCCAGAAAGGCGTTGGACAAGGCTGGCTCGCGCGGCGAGGCCGATGATTTCCACGATCTGCGCAAGGCGGCAAAGACCCACGGCATGCATCTGTCGCTGCTCGGAAGACTGTGGCCGACGCCGATCAAGGCCCGGCGCAAGGCGGTCGACGAACTCGGCGAAAGACTGGGCGAATTGCATGATGTGTTCGTCATGCGTGAACTTCTCGATGCCGACGACCGGCCGCTCGGCTCTCCTCAAGAAACACGGCTCCTGAGCAAGCTGTTGAAGCGCTCGGAGAAAAGCCTGAAGAAGACCTGTCTCGCCGTCGCAGCCGGTCTGTTCGGCGACAGCCCCAGGCGCTCGACAAGGAAACTTGCGCGCAAAGCGCGCGACGATCTGGCCGCCGCGCCGCGCGAAGACGCCAGCGCGCCCGGCGCCGCCGGCTGACGCAGTCCTTCGGTTCGGGATCATGGTCTGGGCCGCCGGCCTGTGGTAATCGCCGTCTGGCATGATCGAGACCGGTGACACGCTTCTGGACCGACTTGGCCGCTGGCTTGCCGGCCGGCTGCAGGAGGAATCGTCCGGCTACGAGCCTTACACGCCGTCCGATGCCGAAACGCTGCGCCGAACGCTCGAGCCCGGCGACATCCTGCTCATCGAGGGCAACCAGAAGATCTCGGCGGCGATCAAATACCTGACCCAGTCGACCTGGTCGCATGCAGCCTTCTATGTCGGCGATGCCTTGCCTGAACCGGCGGACGGATCGGAGCGGCGCCGTCTGATCGAGGTCACCCTTGGCGATGGCTGCATCGCCGTGCCGCTGTCGCGCTACCGGACTTATAACACGCGCATCTGCCGGGCGAGCGGTCTGGCGCCGGAAGATCGCGACGAGGTCGTTGCCTTCATGATCGGCAAGCTCGGCCTCAGATACGATCTCAAGAACATCTTCGACATGCTGCGCTACTTCTTCCCGACACCGCCGGTGCCGGTGCGCTGGCGCCGCCGCATGCTGGCTTTCGGTTCCGGCGACCCGACCCGGGCCATCTGCTCCTCGCTGATCGCCGAGGCCTATGGCCA
Organism: Mesorhizobium sp. M6A.T.Ce.TU.016.01.1.1; assembly: GCF_003997065.1. NCBI lineage: Bacteria > Pseudomonadati > Pseudomonadota > Alphaproteobacteria > Hyphomicrobiales > Phyllobacteriaceae > Mesorhizobium > Mesorhizobium sp. M6A.T.Ce.TU.016.01.1.1. The sequence goes on from NZ_RZTJ01000038.1 coordinate 21,438, forward strand.
GATCCGCTATCCGATCCTGCCCGAGATCACCCGGGCGCCCGGCCGTGCCTCGGCCCAGTCGAACTATTCGCGCAAGGAAATCCTGCACATCCGCCACCACTCGCTCTACACGCCGCGCGATTTCGACCTGTCGCCCTTCTTCCGCATCGTCAAACCGACGCTGGAATATGGTTTCGACTACCGGGCGGTGACCTGGGAGGACAAGGCAGGCACAGACGCCGCAGCCGCGAAGGCTGGAGCAATCACCTCAGGCACGTGATGGCTTTTGGCCTGGGTCAGGACATACCCCTATGGCGCGGCCGCTATCCGGCCGAGGTGCAGGCGTTTCACATGGCGGCCTATATCACGCCGAGACCGCAACAGCGCCCTGGTTTTCGGCTTTGTGTTCGACCCAAACATGGACCGGTTCGTCCCGGCCGCGGATGCTCACCGGTCCATGATCGCGCGCATTCAACTGTGTCGTGGGCGATTCCGCCTGCGCGGCCTCAATCAGTCGTGACCCAAAGCAAATATTCGCCTGAAGCTCACGGCAGAGCGCTTGCAAACGGCTGGCGACGTTGACGGTGTCGCCCACCACCGCGAAGGACAGATTGCGCTCGCTGCCGACCGCGCCGATGACGACTGCGCCATATTGTGCACCGATCCGAACGTCCAGCGGCGGGTATCCCCTGGACACCCGCTGCACATTCCAGTCTTTGAGAGCGGCGATCATCGCTTCAGCGCACTGGATGGCCCGAGTCGCGTCGTCGTGGCTGGCTTGTGGAACCCCGAATGTCGCCATGATGCAATCGCCGATATAGTTATCGACTGTGCCATGGTGGTCGAAAACGACCTGCTCCATGCGACGGTGGAACTGACGCAGAAGTTCGAACACTGCTTCGGCCGGATGATCCTCGGAATAGTGTGTGAAGCCGACGATGTCGGCGAACAGCACCGCGATATCCTGCCGGCGGACTGGGCCGAAGGGCTCGTCATCCGTGGCGAGTTGGTCGACGACATTGGGCGAAAAATGCCGGGCGAGATTGGCGCGGGCGCGCTCTGCCTTGACATAGTCTTCCGACAGATGTCGGGAACGAGAGACGACCAGCGCCATGATCGCGCCGATAATCAGCACAACCAACACGTTGGTCGCCTGCGCGAATGTATCGACGAAATTGGGATTGAGATAGAGGTTCAGTCGCTCTG
>NZ_RZTJ01000039.1:0-22053 GCF_003997065.1 Mesorhizobium sp. M6A.T.Ce.TU.016.01.1.1
CCCCACCCCGATCGCCCACGTCAAGGCCGCGAGCGCGCCGAGATAGAGCGCCAATCGTGTCGAAAGGGTCAGCGCGCCAAGGCATACGAAAATCAGCAGGAATTTGAAGCTGCCCTCGCGCAGTTGCATCGCGGCCGGCGCGACCTCCAGGGAAAACGGGTTGGGCGTTACCAGCAGAACGGTCAGCAGAATGATGTCCAGCGTACCCACGAGGTAACCGATCCACCATGGCGCGTTGCGACGGCGCGCAAAGAGAAACTGGATCAGGCCGACGAGCTGGAACAGCACGAGGCCCGCCAGCACGAAGAGCAGCGAGGCATCCCAGCGGCTGATCGATGAAAAGAAGCAGGAGATCACGGCGAGCGATGCCGTACGCGCCCAGAACTGCAATGCAGCACCCTGGCGTTCTGCGCGCTCCCGCAAATTTTTCAGGCGCGAATAGCGGCGAAGTTCAAGTGTTGGCGCCGTCGGCATAGGATCACTTCGATTTCACGGGGACGTGTCACGCATTCGGCAAACCCGCCCTCTACTGGCAAATCAGTGCGCGAACTCTACCATGAATGTGGTTTCATTTTTGAAGCGCGGCTGCAAAGAGTAAAAAGTGTCCGGACAAAAGATCATCGTGGAAACTGAAGCAGGACAGGCGGAGGCTTCCCAGTTCAGGTCACCAAAAATGGTGGCAGTCGGCGCCGCCGGAGTGGTGCGCGACAAGCCGCCAGGTACAATCCTGCTCGGGATGATTGGCTGTGTCAGGCCGGCAAAGCACGGCGTCCCTTTGCAGGAGCGACGGGCCGGTCGGACACCCCGGCATCTCGCGGGTGCGGCCCGATCGGCATGATCGCCGGGAACGGCGTCGCGCCAAAGGCAAACGTCCATTTGTAACCGGTGAGCCCGTCTTCGGGCGTCGTGTGCTGATCGTGATGGGCAAGCAATTTGACGCGTTCCGCCAGCTCCTCCGCCTCACGCTTCACCATTTCCGCCGTCTCCGGCCGCATCCGCCTGGAGAAGCTGACGAAGGTCGCCTCCCGCTCCAGATGCGTGATCGCCCAGCCGATAAAATTCTTGTTGGTCATCTCGAACAGCGGCCTGAGCGGCCCTTCGAAATTCCACTGGATCGGCGTCTCGACCAGCAACCTGGCCGACAGGCCGCGGCCAAGCGCGACCAGGCCCAGCTCCTCGAGGTCACGCAGATAGAGGAACATCGAGGCCTCGCTCAACCCTTGTGAGCGCATGATGCCTTCGGGCGTGAATTTCTCGGAGAGCATGACGAAGATGAACAGCAGCGCCGGCCGGCTGGCGAGCTTGCGCTCGATGTCCGACGCGATGTGGTTGGCCGGCCCCGGTCCCCTGTTCATAGAGCCGAGCACGTTTTCCAGTTCCACGCCGGCAGCGGCGCAAATCTCCACCAGCCGGTCGAGCTTGCAGTTGCGCTCGTGGAAAATTCGCTTCACCGTCGGCTCGGAAACGCCCATGCGCTCGGCAAGCACGCGATAGGTGACGCCCTTTGCCTTGAGCGTCCGCTTCAGCGCCTCGAAGATCAGGCCATTCATGCGATGCACCTCTTTTGGGTGGTTTCGTATCGATCTTCGATACTAGCTGCAATCGTTCTTCCCGAAAAGTATCAAGAACCCTAGTTCTCCGCCATCACTACAGGAGAACCAGCCATGAAAACCCTGATCACCTCGACACTTCTCGCCATCATCGGCATCGCCATCGTGCCTGCCGCTCGGGCCGGTGAAATCTGGCGCGCCACTGGCCTCGAACAGCCGGAAACGGCGTTCTTCGACGCTGCCGGCAAGCGCATCATCGTCTCCAATATCATCGGCAATCCCGGCGAAGCTGACGGCAACGGCTATCTGTCAATCCTGTCCCTGGACGGCAAGATGGTTGCTCAGCATTGGACCGACGGCATGGACGCGCCGAAGGGCATGGCCATATCCGGCGGCAAGCTATATGTCGCCGACATCACGAAAATCCGCGTCGTCAATCTCGAAAACGGCAAGCTCGTGTCGACCATCGATGTGCCGAATACCGTCTTTCTCAACGACATGACCACTGACGCTTCCGGCAAAATCTACGTCACCGACATGCTGGCCGACGCGATCTACCGCCTCGACGACGGCGGGCCGGAACTGTTCGTCAGGGATGCGGCACTTGCGTCGCCAAATGGTATCTTCGCCGATGGTGGCCGGCTGATCGTCGCGTCCTGGGGCAAGGGCATCAAGCCGGATTTCAGCACCGCGGAGCCGGGCGGCCTGCTTTCGGTCGATCTCGCCACCAGGACAGTTTCGCACCTGCCCGGCGCGCAAAAATTCGCCAACCTCGACGGTGTCATTGTCGTCGGCGACAGCGTCTACGCCACCGCCTACATGGCCGGCACGCTCTACCGTTACAAGGCTGGCGGCAAGCCTGAGGCAGTCGCGACTTTCAAGCCGGGCAGCGCCGACATCGGCACCGACGGCAAGTCGACCATCTATGTGCCGCAGATGAACGAGGGCGAAGTCGCGGCGCTCTCCCTCGACTGAGCTTCCCCAGCGATTGACCGCCGACCGGCTATTCCGGTCGGCGGTTACTCCGCCTCCGTCTTCCTTGCCAGTTGCGCCCGCGCGTCCCTGATCGAGGCGGCGAATGTCACCAGCGGCCGCTTGACACCGTGCTTGATCAGCATGCGCCGTGTCTGCTGCGAAGCGCCTGCTATTATGAAGCGGACGCCGGCGCGCCTCGCCTTGTGGGCGGCACCCTCAATGACGTTGGCGGCCGTCGAATCGAAGAACGGCACCGCCGAGCAATCGAGGATGAAGTTCTTGCGCTGGTCGGCGATGCGGTCCAGCACCGTGCCGACGGTCGAAGCGGCGCCGAAGAAGAATGCGCCAGAGATCCGGTAGACGACGGTATCGGCGTCGCTCGCCTCGCTGGAATCATAGGCGCCGCCACCGTTGCTGCCGTCAGCGACATCGTCCTGCACCAGCGGCAGGTCGGTCTCCACGGCGATGCTCTTGGCCATACGGTCGATGAACAGGATCGAGCCCAGCGCGAAGCCGACGATGATGCCTTCGGTAAGATCGCGGAACACGACGATCAGGAAGGTCGCCATCAGCACCAGTGCGTCGCCGCGTGAGGCGCGCAGCAGGGTGGCAAAAGCCTGTTTTTCGAACATGTTCCAGCACACCACCGCCAGCACGCCGGCAAGAGCTGCGAGTGGGATGTAGCTGGCCAGCGGCGCCGCCACCAGCATGAAGACAAGCAGGAACAGCGAGTGCAACATGCCCGAAACCGGCCCGTGCGCGCCAGACCGCACATTGGTCGCGGTGCGGGCAATGGTGCCGGTGGCGCAGATGCCGCCGAACAGGGCGGAAGCGATGTTGGCGAACCCTTGCGCCACCAGTTCGCAATTGGAGCGGTGCCGACGTCCCGTCATGCCGTCGGCGACCACGGCCGACAGCAGCGATTCGATGGCGCCGAGCAGCGCGAAGGCAACGGCGTCCGGCAGCACCGCGATCGCCTTGTCGAGGCTGAGCGCCGGCAGCGCCGGAAAAGGCAGGCTGCGCGGAATGCCGCCATAGCGCGTGCCGATCGTTTCCGCCGGCAGCGCCAGCAGCGCCACGACCAGCGAGGCGAGCCCGGCGGCGATCAGCATGCCCGGCCAGCCGGGGCGCCACCGCTTCAGCCCGACAATGGTGGCGATGGTCAGCACCGCCACCAGCGTCGCCGAGATGTTGAGCGTGCCGGCGGCCTCACCGATCGCCACGAGCTTCGGCAGCAGTGGCCCGGGCTCGTTGCCGGCGAGCTTCAGCCCGAACAGTTCGACGATCTGTCCGGAAAAGATGATGATGGCGATGCCCGCGGTGAAGCCGACGGTCACCGGGTAGGGGATGAATTTGATATAGGTGCCGAGTCTGAGATAGCCGATGGCGAGCAGGAAAATGCCGGACATCATCGTCGCCAGAAGCAGCCCATCGATGCCTTCGCGCTGGACCGTCGCCGCCACCAGCACGATGAAGGCGCCGGCTGGACCGCCTATCTGGAAGCGACTGCCGCCGAGCGCCGAGACGATGAAACCGCCGACGATGGCGGTGAACAGGCCGCGCTCCGGCGTCACGCCGGAAGCAATCGCGATCGCCATCGACAGCGGCAGCGCCACGATGGCCACGGTCAATCCGGCGATCGCATCGGCCTTGAAATGCCCAAGCGTATAGCCCTCGCGCAGCACCGTCACCAGCTTCGGTGTGAACAGTTCGGAAAATGCCGGCTTTGCCGGACTTTGGGCCGGTTGATGAATTGCCCGCCGGGTTCGATCCATGGACTACCTTCCGCTCCTGATGCATGTCGCCCAAAAATGCTGAGCGGTTTTGGGGCATGCATAAAACCAAGAAGGCGGCGGGATCGTCGGCAGGACTGTCGGCGGTCGCCGTCGCGACTTTGTCGGCTCAGCCCGGCGGGTTCCGCGGCACGACCGGCTTGAGGCGCACGCCCCTGCCACCGCGCTCGCTGGCCTGGTTCTCGCCGATCAGTTCCACGCCGGCCCCATCGAGGGCCTGGATGACCTTCATCAGCGTATCGACCACGCCCCTGACCAGGCCGTCGCTCGCTTCCATGCGCTGAATGGTTGGAAGCGAAACCCCGGCGCGCTCGGCGAGCGTCTTCTGATCGATGCCGGCCAGCGCCCTTGCGGCGCGCATCTGCGCGGCAGTGATCATCGGCTAAAAACCCCCGTCTGAGTCTGCATTCCCATGTATAATACTATCATTGTGATGGCTCAAGCATCATGATGCATATGTCAGACATGCACGCACCAAGACTGGTTGTGTCCTGCAGAGCCGGCGCGCCAGCTGGGACAGCAGGCCCTCGGCTGTCGAGAATTTTCGAGGAGAATTAGCCGCGGCGTCGTTCAGGCGTCGGTCTGCCCGCGCCATCGCTGCAACGCCCATGCGGCCAGCCAGCATAGCATCGCCCAGGCGAAGCCGGCGCACCACCCGGCCAGCACGTCGGACGGCCAATGAACGCCGAGATAAACGCGGCTGATGCCGACCAGCAATGTCGTCAGTACGGCAAGTGCCAGCACATAGATTTTGGTCGTTCGCCCAGGCAGGAAGCGCGACGCCATGCTGCCCAGCGTCAAATATGTCACCGCCGACAGCATCGCATGGCCGCTCGGAAACGAAAGCGTCGCCACGTCGGCGAGATGCGAGACCAGATCGGGGCGCGGCCGGTCGATTCCGAGCTTCAGCGTGCTCGACAGGGCCTGCCCGCCCGCCACTGCCACGAAAACGAGAAACGCTGGTCCCGGTCTGTGGATCAGCAGCAGATAAACGATCACCGCAGCAGTGATCAGCACGAGCACGCTGGCGCTGCCGAGGCTGGTGAGGTCGCGCATCGCTCCTTCCAGCCATGGCGGTCCGATCGGATTGTCAGGCTGGCCCGCTTCACGGAAAGCGAGCAGGATTTCCGTATCGAAGGCGTGCGGCGTGGTGTCTCGCGCCACCTCCATCAGCTCCTCGAACCCCCACAATCCGCCGGCGATGACCAGTCCGGCCAGCAGCACCGGGAATTCGATCCAGTTGAGCAACTTGTTTGCGGTATTCTTCATCGACCCTCGCAATTACAATTTTTGCAGATAGGGTCCGAGCGTTATCAGCGCCACAGCTGCGACGGCGAGCACGATGCCAGTCGCCTGCAACGCATTGACGCGCTCGCCGAAGAAGACCAGGGCCACGACGTTCACCGACACCAGCTGGATCACCGCCGACAGGCTGAAAGACACCGACATGCCGAATTCACGGATCAGCCTCAGCATGATCAGATTGCCCAGCGAATAGAGCGCCAAGGTCAGAACGATCTTGCCGAGGCTCGGCGCCAGTCCCCATTGCTTCGCCGCCGTCGCCGCCAGCAGGAAGATCACTGTAGAAATGCCGAGCTGCCCCAGTCCCCAAAAACTCACTTTTTGTCCCTCTCGAAGCGGTGCTTCCGCGCCTGCAGCAGATCTTGTTTCCGAAGCATCGGTCGCGGTCAAGCGGGGCTGATCATGGACATGAAATCGGGGCTGGAAATTGGCCGGCAACGTCATCAAACTGTGATCTCCCGGCGATACGCGGTCAGTCAAGCAAGACGCTCCAGCCATCCCAAAGAAGCCAGAGGCAAGCCCCCCATGACTGAACATCGCTCGACTGAACATCGCTCGACCGAACATCGCTCCCCCGACGCCCAGTTCCGCACCAGTCTGCTCGAGGAAAACGATGGGCCAGGAACCAATCCCACTGACAACAAGACGATGGGCGAGATCATCGCCGCGCGTTTCTCGCGCCGCGGTTTTCTACAGGGATCGCTCGCGGCAACCGCCATCGCCGTCACCGTCAGCCCGCTCGCGCTGATCCTCGCCGACGATGCCCGCGCCGCCGGCGGCTCGGCCTTCACGTTCGACGAGGTCGAGGCAGGTGTCGACGACAAGCATCATGTCGCTCCGGGCTATGACGCCGACGTGCTGCTGCGCTGGGGCGATCCGCTGTTTGCCGATTCGCCGGAATTCGATCCGACTAAACAGTCGGCGCAGGCCCAGGAAAGACAGTTTGGCTACAACAACGACTATGTCGGCTACATCCCGCTCGACGGCTCGGCCGAGCATGGCCTGCTGGTGGTCAACCACGAATACACCAACCCGCATCTGATGTTCCCGGGCCTCGTCACCATCGTCGATGGTGAGGCCAAGCAGGCGCCGCTGAGCAAGGAACAGGTCGATGTCGAGATGGCCGCGCATGGCGGCACCATCGTCGAGATCCGCAAGGTATCAGGCAAATGGCAGGTGGTGCGCGACGGCAAGCTCAATCGCCGCATCACCTCCAACACCGAGATCGCGCTGTCCGGCCCCGTCGCGGGCCACGACCGCGTCAAGACCAATGCCGACCCGACCGGCACCAAGGTCATTGGCACCGTCAACAATTGCGCCGGCGGCGTCACGCCCTGGGGCACCTATGTCATGGCCGAGGAAAATATCCACGGCTATTTCTCGGGCGAACTGCCGGCCGGTCACGCGGAAGCGGCCAACTACAAGCGCCTGGGCATTCCCGAGGGCGCCTATGAGTGGGCGGCGCATTACGACCGTTTCGACCTCGGCAAGGAGTCGAACGAGGCCAACCGCTTCGGCTGGATCGTCGAGGTCGACGTCAACGATCCGACTTCGACGCCGAAGAAGCGCACCGCCATGGGCCGCTTCAAGCATGAAGGTGCTGAATCGATCGTCGCCAAGGATGGCCGTGTCGTCTTCTATCTCGGCGACGACGAGCGTTTCGACTATGTCTATAAATTCGTCACCACAGGCAAATTCAACGCCGAGGACCGTGCCGCCAACCTGGATCTTCTCGACGACGGCACGCTCCATGTCGCCAAATTCGCCGAGGACGGGTCGGTCGAATGGCTGCCAGTCGTCTTTGGCCAGGGTCCGCTAACCGCCGAGAACGGCTTTGCCAGCCAGGCCGACGTGCTGATCGAGACCCGCCGTGCCGCCGACCTGCTCGGCGCCACCAAGATGGACCGCCCCGAGGATATCCAACCCAATGCCGCCAATGGCAAGGTCTACGTCATGCTGACCAACAATTCGAAACGCAAGGCCGACCAGGTCGACGCCGCCAACCCGCGCGCCGAAAACGCCTTCGGCCACATCATCGAGATCGTCGAGGACGGCGGCGATTTCACTGCTGCCAAGGGCAAGTGGGAAGTGCTGTTGAAATGCGGCGACCCCGCCGTGGCCGAAGTCGGCGCCACCTTCTCGACCGCAACGACCGCCAATGGCTGGTTCGGCATGCCGGACAATTGCGCCGTCGATGCGGCCGGCCGGCTCTGGGTTTCGACTGACGGCCAGGGCCCGAAGGCGACCGGCCGCACCGACGGCCTGTGGGCGGTCGACACCGAAGGCGAGGCGCGGGCGACATCAAAGCTGTTCTTCCGCGTGCCGATCGGCGCCGAAATGTGCGGCCCGCTATTCACGCCGGACGACCAGACCGCTTTCGTCGCCGTCCAGCATCCGGCCGATGGCGGCGAAGACTGGGAGCCTTTTGGCCGTCCCTCTTACTATGAGGACTTGTCGACCCGCTGGCCCGACTTCAAGCCCGACATGCCGGTGCGGCCGTCGGTCGTCGCCATCACCAAACAGGGCGGCGGCAAGATTGCGGTCTAGAGCAATTCCAGGAAAAGTGTGAAACGGTTTTCCGTCCGGAATTGCGCAAAAACAAAGAGATAGAGCGGTTCGGCGTTTCCGTGAAACGATGAGGCGCTCTAGAGCACATCTCGCTCCAAGGTCCACGCTGACAAATCGTGAAGGAGGGGTTTCGGCGCGACCGAAGCCTCTCCTTTTTATGCCCAATTGCCAGTTTATGCCCGATTGATGGGCTTCCGTTCCGTTCTCGCTGCCACCAATTCATCGGTGCTCACCACGCCGGTTGCGCTCCAAAGGGGACATGCGCGATATGACCGACAGTCAGACCGCCCAATGATTCGAAGCCCGTGGGCTGACGGGTATTCCCAATAGCGAAGCGCGGCACGCGGAACTCGACCATGCCCTCCTTGCGCATTCATTTCGACCGCCTGCTCGAAGGCGCAGCGCCGAAGGTGGAGCGGCGGGAGCTGACGCATGTCGAGCGCCTGGCGCTGGTGCGCCGGCATGGCGATTTTTCGCTCGCCTATTCGACCGCCGTCCAGCGCAACCTTTCCTATTTCGGCGACGCTGACGGCTACATCGCCTTCGGCACCAAGATGAAGCACCATTTCGCGCTTGGCGACCCGGTGGCTCACCCGCCCGATCGGCCCGACTACATCAGGCGTTTCGTCGAGGCCGCCGGTAACCCGTGGTTCGTGCAGATCGGCGAACAGACGGCGCGCGTGCTCGCCGGGCTCGGATACCAGGTCAATCGTCTCGGCGTGGATACGCGGCTGGTCCTGCCCGCCCATGATTTTTCCGGAAAGCGCAACGAAACCGTGCGCTATTCCGAGCGCTGGCTGTTGAAGAAGGGGTTTTCCTTTGCCGAGGACAAGCGGACCATCTTTCTCGACGAGATCCAGCGGCTATCGCAGAACTGGCGGGCGGACCGCATCGTCAAGCGATGGGAGATGGCCTTCCTCAACCGTCCCTTCAGCGATCATCTCGGCGTCGACATGCGCCGCTTCGTCCTGCATGGCCCCAATGGCGAGCTCGTGGCCTTGCTCGACTTCGATCCCCTGTTCAGCGGCGGCGAGGTGATCGGCTACACCACCTCGTTCAAGCGCAAGCACGTCGATGCCACGCCGCATGCCGAGATCGGCCTGACCAAATTCGCGGTCGACCGCTTCCGCGAGCAAGGCATCTCCGTCGTCACGCTCGGCCTGTCGCCGCTTGTCGACATCGGACCCAGCGGATTTGCCGAAAGCGACTTCTGGCGCACCTCTTTCCAGCGCGCCTATGGTTCGCCATGGATCAATCGCCGCAAGTTCAACCTGCAGGGGCAGGCTGCTTTCAAACGCCGCTTCCACGGCATCGAGGAGCCGACCTACGTCGCCTTCCGCAAGGGGACCTTCGTCGGGATGCTGGGGCTGCTCCGCTTGGTCAAGTCCATTTGAAAGCGGCCATTTGACCGATTTGGCGGGGTCAGTTCCGCAGCCGGTAGCCGGTCCTGAAAATCCAAGCGACGATCGCTATGCAGATAAGCAGGAAAACGACGGTCATGCCGAGGCTGATGCCGATCGACACGTCGGACTTGCCGTAGAAACTCCAGCGAAAGCCGCTGACCAGATAGAGGACAGGATTGAACAGCGTCACCGTGCGCCAGATGCCGGGCAGCATGTCGATTGAATAGAAGCTGCCGCCAAGGAAGGTCAGCGGCGTGATGATCAGCAGCGGCACCAGCTGCAGCTGCTCGAAGCTCCTCGCCCAGATGCCGATGATGAAACCGAACAGGCTGAACGTCACCGCCGTCAGCACCAGGAAGGCGAGCATCCAGAACGGATGCTCGATGGTCAGCGGCACGAACAGTGACGCGGTCGCCAGGATGATCAGGCCGAGTATGATCGACTTGGTCGCCGCACCCCCGACATAGGCAACGATGATCTCCAGATAGGACACCGGCGCCGACAGCAACTCGTAGATCGAGCCGACGAATTTCGGGAAATAGATGGCGAAGGAGGCGTTGGAGATCGACTGCGTCAGCAGCGACAGCATGATCAGTCCCGGCACGATGAAGGCGCCGTAGCTGATGCCGTCGATCTCGGTGATGCGCGAGCCAATGGCCGAGCCGAAGACGACGAAATAGAGCGATGTCGAGATGACCGGTGAGACGATGCTCTGCAGCACGGTCCGAAAGGCGCGCGCCATCTCCATCTTGTAGATCGCCCAGACTGCTCGCAGGTTCATGCGTCCTTCCTCACCAGATTGACGAAGATTTCCTCGAGCGAGCTGTTTTGCGTGTCGATATCGCGGAACTGGATGCCGGCCGTCTCGAGGTCGCGGAGCAGCGAGGCGACGCCCGGCCGTTCGCTCTGGTTGTCATAGGTATAAGTCAGTTGATCACCGTTCGGCGAAAGCTCCAGCGCATAACACGAAAACGTCTCGGGTATGGCGGCGAGCGGGCTGCGTAGCTCCAGCAACAGTCGTTTGCGGCCAAGCGTGCGCATCAGTTCGGCCTTGTCTTCGACCAGCACGATCTCGCCGCGATTGATGACGCCGACGCGGTCGGCCATCGCCTCGGCCTCCTCGATATAGTGCGTGGTCAGGATGATGGTTACGCCATCCTCGCGCAGCCGGCGCACCATCGCCCACATGTCCTGGCGCAGCTCGACGTCGACGCCGGCTGTCGGCTCGTCGAGGAACAGCACCCTCGGTTCGTGCGACAGCGCCTTGGCGATCATCAGCCGCCGCTTCATGCCGCCGGACAGGGTGATCGCCTTGGCGTCCTTCTTGTCCCACAACGACAGGTCGCGTAGCACCTTCTCGACGAAGGCGGGGTTGGCCGGCTTGCCGAACAGGCCGCGGCTGTAGCTGACAGTCGCCCATACGCTCTCGAACGCGTCGATGGTCAGTTCCTGCGGCACCAGCCCGATCAGGCTGCGCGCAGCCCGATAATCCCGGCTGATATCGCGGCCGTCCACGGTGACCGTGCCCGACGAGCGGTTGACGATACCGCAGACGATCGAGATCAGCGTTGTCTTGCCGGCGCCGTTCGGCCCGAGCAGCGCAAAGATCTCGCCGCGCTCGATATCGAGGTTGATCTCCTTCAGCGCCTTGAAACCGGTAGCGTAGGTCTTGGTGACCCCGGAAATGGAAATGATGGAGGGCATGGCTGAAAAACGGCTGCTTGAAAGAGGTCTGTTGATTTTAATCCGCTGAATGTCGGTGCGCGCAGCCGGAAGTCAATGGCACTCCTGACAGTTCTGGACATTGGCCCGCGAAGACGCATCCACCCCTGCCGCAGTCGTGCGGTCGCACGCCGGTCTGTTCACCAGGCGATACAAGGCAGAGCCGCACCGGTCGGCAATGCCGCCGCAGACGGAAAAGCGAGCCTTTTCCTGTCCGAAACGGATGAACGGCTCAACAAGTACAAAGCTCGGAACCTTGCGGTCCAAGCGGGTCGGAACGTTCACCGTGATGACCAACCAACCCACAGATCATCTAGTCCAGGATCAGGGATGAATAATCCCGTCCTGCGGCGTTCCGCCTCGCGTGACGCCACGCCGCTTTGACCGTTCGGCGCATCCGGCCTATCTTCCGCCACATAAGCAGCAGCCGGAACCCGCTATGGACCCGCTCATCCTTTCGCGCATTCAGTTCGGCGCGAATATCTCGTTCCATATCCTGTTTCCGGCTATCACCATTGCGCTTGGCTGGATGCTGCTGTTCTTCAAGCTTCGCTATAACGCCACAGGCGATTCCGCCTGGATGCGCGCCTATTTTACCTGGGTGAAGGTGTTCGCGCTGTCCTTCGCCATGGGCGTGGTTTCGGGCGTCACCATGAGCTTTCAGTTCGGCACCAACTGGCCGGGTTACATGAAGACCGTCGGCAACATAGCCGGCCCGCTGCTCGCTTATGAGATCCTCACCGCTTTCTTCCTCGAGGCAGCGTTCCTCGGCATCATGCTGTTCGGCTTCCGCCGCGTCTCCAACCGCATCCACACAATGGCAACCGTGCTGGTGGCCGGCGGCACCACCCTGTCCGCCTTCTGGATCATAGCGCTCAATTCGTGGATGCAGACGCCGGTCGGCTTCGAGATGCGCGACGGGGTCGCCCACGCCGTCGACTGGTGGGCCATCGTCTTCAATCCGTCCATGCCCTACCGGCTCGTCCACATGCTGCTTGCCTCCGGCCTGACGGTTTCGTTCCTGATCGCCGGCCTGTCGGCGCTGCGCTATCTCTATGGCGACCGCTCGGAATCGATGTGGAAGGCATTGCGCACCGGTGTCTTCACTGCGGCGATCCTGATCCCCATCCAGATCTTCGCCGGCGACCAGCATGGCCTCAACACACTGGAGCATCAGCCGCAGAAGATCGCCGCCATGGAGGCCAACTGGAACACCGGTCCCAACGTGCCGCTGGTCCTTTTCGCGCTTCCCGACGAGGCGGCCAAGGAGAACAAATTCGAGCTGACCATCCCCGACGGGGCCAGCCTCATCCTCAGGCACAGCGCCAGTGGGGTCGTGCCGGGGCTGAACGACTATCCCGGCAATCATCCGCCGGTCTTCCCGGTGTTCTGGGGTTTCCGCATCATGGTCGGTACCGGCATTCTGATGCTTGTCGTCTCCTGGTCGGCGGCCTTCTTCCTCAAGCGTCGTCATAGCCTGCCGAAGCCGCTCGCCCTGGCAATGGTTCCGATGGCGTTGTCCGGCTGGCTGGCGACGCTGGCCGGCTGGTACACCACCGAGATCGGCCGCCAGCCCTGGCTGGTCACCGGCGTGCTGAAAACTGTCGATGCCGTCGGCCCGGTCGCCGGCAGCCATGTCGCACTGACGCTTGCGATATACCTCATCCTCTACGTGCTGCTTCTGATCGCCTATCTCGGCGTGCTGGTGCATCTGGCGCTGAAGGCAGCGAAGGACGGCGACGCCTCGCCGCTGCCCGGCGTTCTCGACGCTCCGCTGTCGCAGCCGGTTGCCCAACCAGGAGAACGGTGATGACCTTCGATTGGCCGACCCTGCTCCCTTTGATCTTCGCCGGCCTGATGGGCCTCGCCATCCTGATCTACGTCATCCTCGACGGCTTCGACCTCGGCATCGGCATCCTGTTCGCAGTGGCCGAGGATGCCGAGCAGGACACCATGATCGCCGCGATTGGCCCGTTCTGGGATGCCAACGAGACCTGGCTGGTGCTGGCCGTCGGCCTGCTGCTGGTTGCCTTCCCGCTGGCGCACGGGCTCATCCTCGGCGCGCTCTATATCCCGGTCTTCCTGCTTCTGGTCGGCCTGATCCTGCGCGGCGTCGCCTTCGATTTCCGCGCCAAGGTGCCGGCCGGCAGGAAGCACCGCTGGAACCGCATCTTCTTGCTCGGTTCCGTCATTGCCTCGCTGGCGCAGGGCTACATGCTGGGCGTCTATGTGCTCGGGCTCGATTTCGGCCTGGCGGGCATCGCCTTCGGCGCGCTGGTGGCGCTCTGCCTTGCCGCTGCCTATGCGGCGATGGGCGCGGCTTGGGTCATCTACAAAACGGAAGGCGACCTGCAGAAGAAGGCGGTGCTCTGGCTGCGCAGGGCGCTGGTGCTGACCGCGCTAGGCATGGTCGCCGTCTCACTGGCCACGCCGCTCGCCAGCCCGCGTATCTTCGACAAATGGTTCGTCTGGCCCGCCATGCTCTATCTGTCGCCGCTGCCGATCTTGTCGGCGGTGCTGTTCGGGTGGCTGTGGTGGCAGACCTTCCATCTGCCGAAGGCGGACGATCGCCATGCGCTTATGCCGTTCCTGACGCTGGCCGCCATCTTCACGCTCGGCTTTGCCGGCCTAGCCTGGTCGTTCTATCCCTTCGTCGTGCCCGACAGGCTGACCATCTGGCAGGCGGCGTCGGCGCCCGAAAGCCTCGCCATCATCCTGGCCGGCACGGTCGTCGTGCTGCCGATCATCATCTTCTATTCGTTCTATGCCTATCGCGTCTTCGGCGGCAAGGCGACGGATCTGACGTACGATTGACCGGCAAGCGCCGCGATCCGGCGGTGTTCCCATGACCCAGCGGAAATAGAATATTCATCTTCCGGGGCAATAACCCTTCTTCGACAGTCCGGCCCCTGCTGCGCGGGCGAGAAGAAGGACAATGCAATGAGCGGTGTCCCCGTCGCATCAGATCGAGTGGCCTTGGTCCTGATCCGCATGATCGCTCTGATCGCGGCGCTTGCCTTGGCCGGCCTGCTGCCGTTCCTGCAGCCGGCGCATGCCCAGGAAACGGCCAACTGGACCGGTGCCAACTGGACCGGTGTTTGGGACACGAAATGGCGCGGCGGCGGCGCCGAGATCACGTTCGAGCAGACCGGCGCCGAGGTGAAGGGCGTCTACCCGCTCTATAATGGCCGCATCGAGGCAAAGGCCGAAGGTGAAAAGCTTGTCGGACGCTGGTTCGAGGGCAATCGCCAGGGCGCTTTCCTCTTCGTTCAGTCGCCCGACGGCGAGAGCTTCATGGGGCGCTTCGAAACCGCTACTGCCGAATGGTGGACAGGCGTGCGCGTCAGCGCCGTCGAGGAGATCCGTGTCGACCAGACCAGCCCGATGACGACCATGCGCTCGTTCCTGCAGGCGATGAACGAGAGCGGCGCCGACAATGTGCCGCGCGCAACCGGCGGCGGCATGGGCCTCGCCGCCCGAGCGGCCGGGTTGGTCGATGTCGCCGACGCCGACCGTGGCGGCCTCAACATGCCCGACTACACCAAGCTTCTGTTCAATGTCATCGACAATGCGACCTTCCGCCTCTGGAGCCTGCCGCATGACGCGATCGCGGGCGACGAGGTGAGCGCCAAGCTCCAGCAATATGGCACCAACGTCTCCTTCGACGTCACCTTCCGCCGCAGACAAGGCGAGTGGTTCATCGTCGGGCCGCCGCTCGGCCCGCTCCAGGCCAAGCTCGCCGAATTCCAGGCGGCCCGCGGCGAAGCCGTCGACATGGTCGACAGTCCGAGCAAGCTTGCCTCGCCGCGCGATGCGTTCAAGGTGCTGCTCAGCGGCGTCACCGAGGCCGGCGACCCGGCACAGGCGGCGCTTGATCTGCGCGATTACACTCCAGCCGTGCGCGCCGACGAGGCGGTCCTTCTCGAGCGCTATCTGAAGAAGGTCATCGATCGTATCGGCTATGTCTACTGGCAGGAAATTCCGGACGATCCCAAAAGCAACGCGCCCTATGTCTATTTCGAGCATCCGTCCGGCAACATCGTCATCGGCCCGGTGGAAACGGACCCCGCTGGCACCGGCAACGGCAAGATCTGGCAATTCACGCCCGAGACGCTCGCCAACATCCGCACGCTCTATGCCGATGTGGAAGAGGTCCCGGTGGCGCCGGAATTCGCCGCTTTCGCCAGCAACGACCCGTTCTTCGCCACGCGTGGCCTGGCGCGCGAGATCAGCCCCCGCCTGCTCACCCGCGCCGGACCGATGGAGCGCTGGCAATGGTGGATGCTCGGCCTCGCAGTGCTGGCCGGCATTGCCTTCGGCTTCATCGCCAATGCGGTCATTTCCTTTTTTGCGCCCAGTCAGAACCGTTCGCAGCGGTCGGGTTTCTTACGCGTCGTCGAATGGGCGGTGCGCGCGATCTTCCTCGGTCTTTTCCTTTTGGTGGCATTGCGCCCGCTTGGCCTGCCGCAAGTGGTCGCAGCACCAGTGAAGGCAGTGGCCTGGAGCCTGATCGTGATCGGCTTCGTTCCGGTGGTCTGGCATCTGATCGGCAGGATCGCCGATCGTTACCGCAATATGTGGCAGGTGCCCGGCTATCACGACACGCTGATCTCGCTGTCCACCGGCGTGGCCCGCGTGGCCGTGCTGGTCGTCGCCTTCCTGCTGTTGGCCGAAGTGCTTGCCATCCCCTATGAAGGCGTCATCGCCGGCCTCGGCATCGGCGGCCTCGCCGTGGCGCTGGCGGCGCAGCCGACGCTGCAGAATTTCCTCTCCGGCCTCACGCTCTACGCCGACCGGCCGGTCAGCGTCGGCGACTTCTGCAAGTTCGGCGGACAGTCGGGCACCATCGAGCATATCGGCATGCGCTCGACCCGCATAAGATCGCCCGACCGCACAGTCATCTCGGTGCCCAATTCGGACTTCGCCGGCATGCAGATCGAAAATTACGCGCATCGCGACCGCACCCGTTTCGCGACGACGCTGCAATTGCGCTACGAGACCACGCCCGATCAGTTGCGCTATACTTTGGCCGAGCTGCGCAAGCTGCTGATCGCGCATCCGCGCGTCATCGACGATCCGTGTCACGTGCGCTTTGTCGGCTTCGGCCCCTATTCGCTCGACATCGAGGTGTCGACCTATGTCATGACGGCGGACGGGTCCGAGTTCCTCGCCATACGGGAGGACATCCTTTTGTCCATCATCAACATCATGGACGATGCCGGCACGCAGTTCGCCTTCCCCTCGCAGTTGGAGTACACCGCCGCCGATCTGCCGGCCGACGAGGAAAAACGCATCGCGGCCGAAAAACGGGTCAGCGACTGGCGCGAGGCGGAAAACCTGCCTTTCCCCGACTTCAGCCAGATCGAGAAGCTCGCCCTCAACAACACCCACGCCTATCCGCCGCAGGGCTCGGCGCATTTTCGCGAGACGAAGCCCGCCCCGACATCGACTGCGGCCGGGGCCACGCCGGAAAAGCTGCGCTGGAGCCTGCCGTGGCGCAAAGGGACGGCATAGCGGACCGTCCGCTCCGCACGACGCCAAATCCGCCACAAGAATTATCTGCACAATATTTAGGCAACCTGCCAGTCGGGCGGCATGGGTCGCGAAAGCGGCCTTATCCAATCCTACAGGGGAAGCCCGATTCCCGCCGATTTCGATGGTTTGGCATGTCTGTTGCTTTGCCCTGGCGACCAATTGGTTTTGTCCAGTCAAAGGGGAAAATAATGAACCGTCGCAATATGTGCATGCTGGCCTTGGCCGCCGTGGTCGGGATGGCCATGGCCCCGTCTTCGCGGGCGCGGGCTGACGCCTTGAGCGACATCGGCGCGCGGGGCACCGTCCGCATCGCCGTTCCACAGGATTTCCCGCCCTTCGGCAGTGTTGGCGCCGACATGACGCCGCAAGGCTACGACATTGATATCGCCAATCTGATTGGCGAAAAGCTCGGCGCCAAGGTCGAGATCGTCCCGGTCACCAGCGCCAACCGCATTCCCTATCTTCAGACCAACAAGGTCGACCTGGTCATCTCCAGCCTCGGCAAGAATCCCGATCGCGAGAAGGTCATCGACTTCTCCGAGGCCTACGCCCCCTTCTACAACGGCGTGTTCGCTCCGGCGGATGTCGCGGTCGCAAAGGCGGAAGACCTCGCCGGCAAGACCATTGGCGTCACCCGCGGCGCGATCGAAGACCTCGAACTGACCAAGGTCGCGCCCGCGAGCGTTGAGATCAAGCGCTACGAGGACAATAACGGCACTATTTCAGCCTTCCTTTCGGGCCAGGTCGAGGTGATCGCGACCGGGAATGTCGTCGCCGCCGCCATTATCGAAAAGAACCCGCCCAAGCGGCCCGAGCTCAAATTCCTGATCAAGAACTCGCCTTGCTACATCGGCATGAACAAGGAGCAGCCGGCGTTGATGGCCAAGGTCAACGGGATCATCGCCGCCGCCAGGTCCGACGGCGCCCTGAACGCGATTTCGCAAAAATGGCTGAAGGTGGACCTGCCGGCTGACCTGTGATCGCCGCCCGCCGCGTGTGGTTTAGGTCAGACAGCAAGCCATGACCTATCAGTTCGATTTCGGCTGGCTGATCGATTCTCTGCCAGTGCTGCTCAAGGGCATACGGATCACCGTGCAGCTCATCCTGATCGGCGCGGTGTTCGGCGTGGCATTGGGCATAGCCTGCGCCTGGGTGCGCGCCCTCGGGCCGAAATGGCTGAAACCCGTCGTCGCGACCTATGTCGAGCTGATCCGCAACACGCCCTTTCTGATCCAGCTGTTCTTCATCTTCTTCGGCCTCCCATCACTTGGCATCAGGATGTCGGAACTGAGCGCGGCCAACCTCGCCATGATCGTCAACCTCGGCGCCTACAGCTGCGAGATCATCCGCGCCGGCATCCAGGCCACGCCACGCGGCCAGTTCGAGGCCGGCGCCAGCCTCGCCATGACCCCGTTCCAGACCTTCTGGCACGTGGTTCTGGTCCCGGCGCTGCAGCGCATCTGGCCTGCGCTGTCGTCGCAGATCGTCATCGTCATGCTTGGTTCTGCCGTCGTCTCGCAGATCGCCGCTGAGGACCTGACCTTCGCCGCCAACTTTATCCAGTCGCGCAATTTCAGGGCCTTCGAAACCTACATCGTCT
Organism: Mesorhizobium sp. M6A.T.Ce.TU.016.01.1.1; assembly: GCF_003997065.1. NCBI lineage: Bacteria > Pseudomonadati > Pseudomonadota > Alphaproteobacteria > Hyphomicrobiales > Phyllobacteriaceae > Mesorhizobium > Mesorhizobium sp. M6A.T.Ce.TU.016.01.1.1. Next base: position 18,449 of record NZ_RZTJ01000039.1, read on the forward strand.
CTACCTTGATCTACCTGGCCCTCGCGATCCTGCTGCGCCAGATGCTGGCTGGCCTGGGCTGGATGCTGTTCCTGAGAAAGGCGTCGCGATGAGACATGCGCCATGACCGAGTTCAGCTTCTGGGACATCCTGCGTAACCTGCTTTTGGCCGCCCGCTGGACCGTTGTCCTCTCGCTGGTCTCCTTCATCGGTGGCGGCATCGTCGGCGCGGCCCTGCTTTTCCTGCGCATCGGCGGCCGGCGTTGGGCACGGCTTCTATCACGCGGCTACATCCAGCTGCTCCAGGGCACGCCGCTCCTGATGCAGCTCTTTCTCGCTTTCTTCGGCCTTGGCCTGTTCGGCATCGACGTTCCCGCCTGGCTTGCCGCTTGTGTCGCGCTCATCCTGTGGACCGCCGCCTTCCTCGCCGAGATCTGGCGCGGCTGCGTCGAGAGCATCGCCAAGGGCCAGTGGGAGGCGTCCGCCAGCCTCGGCATGGGCTATCTCCAGCAGATGCGCTACGTCATCCTGCCGCAGGCGCTGAAGGTGGCGGTGCCGCCGACGGTCGGCTTCTCGGTGCAGGTGGTGAAGGGCACTGCGCTCACCTCCATTATCGGCTTCGTCGAATTGTCGAAGGCCGGTTCGATCGTCACCAACGCCACGTTCCAGCCGTTCACCGTCTATGGCCTGGTCGCGCTCATCTACTTTGCTTTGTGCTGGCCGCTGTCGAAATCCAGCCAGCTCCTGGAAAGGAAGCTCAATGTCGCTCATCGCAATCACTGAGGTGAAGAAGCGCTTCGGCGACAATGAGGTGCTGAAGGGGATTTCCATCGACATCGCGCCGGGCGAGGTCGTCGCCATCATCGGCAAGAGCGGTTCGGGCAAGTCGACGCTGCTGCGCTGCATCAACGGGCTGGAGACCATCGATGAAGGCTCGATCGTCGTCGCCGGCGCCCAGTTCCTGCCCGACGAGGTTCATCTCAAGGCGCTGCGCCTGAAGGTCGGCATGATTTTTCAGCAATTCAACCTGTTCCCGCATCTCACGGCCGGCGGCAATGTCATGCTGTCGCAGATGGTGGTGAAGAAGACGCCAAAAAAGGACGCCGAAGCGGTCGCGCGTAAAATGCTCGACCGCGTCGGTCTCGCCCACAAGTTCGACGCATTGCCGGACGAATTGTCCGGCGGCCAGCAACAGCGCGTGGCGATCGCCCGGGCGCTCGCCATGCAGCCCATCGCGCTGCTATGCGACGAGATCACCTCGGCGCTCGACCCCGAGCTCGTTGCCGAAGTGCTGGCCGTCGTCAAGGAATTGGCTGCGGAAGGCATGACGCTGGTGATGGTCACCCATGAGATGCGCTTCGCCCGCGATGTCTGCTCGCGCGTCGTCTTCATGCATCAGGGCCGCGTCCACGAGATCGGCGCCCCCGAGGACGTCTTCGCCAACCCGAGGACGCCGGAGCTCAGGCAATTTCTGGGCGTGCAATAATCCATGTCGCCCAAAAGTGCGCAGCGGTTTTGGGACAACGACAAGAACCGCTGCACAGCAACGCCGGCGATCCTTCACGCCCCCCTCTGGCCTGCCGGCCATCTCCCCCACGAGGGGGGAGATTGGATGTCACCTCGGCCTTCGCCAATCTCCAACGTTGAAGGAAGGGCGGGATGGCAAAGCTGCCGATCTCCCCCCAAGTGGGGGAGATGTCCGGCAGGACAGAGGGGGGCGCTGTCCCGCCGACGTCTGATGGGCAGGCGTCGCCGTCCGCCGCCCGCGAAAAGAAAATCAGCTCTTGTTGGCGGCCAGCACCAGCACCGGCTTCTCGCTGTAGAGATCCGGAAAGAGCGTCTTCAAATTCTCGACCTTGGGCAGGTCGTTGTAGACGATGTAGGGATAGGTCGGGTTCAGCGTCAAAAAGTCCTGGTGATAGTCCTCGGCCGGATAGAACGGCTTTCCGGTCTCCAGCGTGGTCACGATCGGCTCCGGAAACACTTTGGCCTTGTCGAGCTGGGCGATGTAGCTCTCGGCGATCTTCTTCTGGGCGTCGCTTTCGGCAAAGATCGTCGAACGGTATTGGGGGCCGCGGTCCGGACCCTGATAGTTCAGTTGCGTCGGGTTGTGCGCGACCGAGAAATATACCTGCAGCAACTGGCCGTAGGTCACCTCTGTCGGCTCGTAGGTGATCTCGACGGCTTCGGCGTGCCCGGTCCGGCCGGTGCCGACCGTCTCGTAGACGGCGGTGTCCTTGCCGCCGCCGGCATAGCCGGAGACGGCGCTGGTCACGCCCCTGACGTGCTGGAACACGCCTTGCACGCCCCAGAAGCAGCCGCCGGCGAAGACCGCCTTCTCGGTGCCGCCGGCGGGTTCCTCGTCCATCGCCGGCGGCGGGATCACCACCGCCGCCTCGGCCGAGATCGCCGGCGTCTGCCACAAGGCGGCGCCGGCCGCCGCGAGCATCAGCGCCGCAAGCGCGCTCCTGACGAAGCTCGTCGACCACCTCGCAACAGGTTCTCGAATACCGGTCATGTCTGATCTCCCATGATGGTGTTGTGACTATAGAACATTTGGGTCAGCCGGCGTCTCACATTGCCGTGCATATCGGGCCGTGCGTTTTTGGATTGCTGCGCCGGCGCAGGTTGCCCGCGCCGGGCCGCCAAGGCCGTCCCCGACCTGGACAGGGACGGCCAGGGACTGCCGAGGCCGACAAGACCTACTTGGCCATCCCCATCGCGTCGCAGGCATTCGTTGCCTCGTCCTTCTTCATCGCGTCAGTTTCCATGGCTGCCTTGTCCATGCAGTCCTTCATCTTTTCGGCGGCCATCGGGTCGGCCGGCTTCATCGCGTCGGTGGCCATGGCATCGGCGGGCTTCATGGCATCGGTGGCCATCGGGTCAGCGGGCTTCATCGCATCCTCGGCGCGGGCGATGCCACCGGCGAAAAGCGCCGTCGAGCAAAGCGCGAAGGCAAGCGCCGGCAGCGTCAGGCGGGTGAAGTCGGTCATGCTGGTCTCCTCTGGAGTTGGTGGCGCGCCGGAAATGGCGATCCCATCAGCTCTTCGCCGCGACCTGAGACTTCGTTACAGCCATCACTGCTTCGTGATCGGTTCGCCCCGGTTTTCACCGCCAGCGCGATCCCCCAGGGACGATCGAGTCGCCGCGACAGCGGCCCAAACGACAACGCCGCCCGAAGGCCGGGCGGCGTTTGTGATGGGACGATGCGATAGGAGGTCTCTTTTGCGGCGCGCCCCGCTATGACCGCCGGCCTATTGTATGAGCACCGTTTCCGAAGGCCGCTTGTTGAAGGCGCACTTGCCGGTCACGGTATAGAAGAAGTCGGCGTTGGACACTGGAGCCGGTACCGTGTTGCCGCCGTCTTCCCAGGCCTGCACGCTGGGTTGGCCGCATGGCACGGCGGTGAAAATGTCCACCGTTTTGCCTTGCCCGACTTCGACGCTGTCGATGTACAGCCGGTTGGACGTCGCCGTATTGTCCGATCGCAGAGTTGTTTTCGTGCCCGTGGGCAGGTTGCCGCCGCCAAGACCAGGATTGGGATTCGGAATCTTCATCTCCAGATAGAGCTTGTCCATCAGGCTGACGTCGATCACCGCGCCAGCGCCAGTGGCGGGGTACATGGT